>NZ_LSKH01000082.1:0-2554 GCF_001557395.1 Sphingomonas sp. CCH5-D11
CTCCTCCACCATCCCGGCGCTGGCGGCGCGGGTGGAGCGCACCACCGTTCGCGCGCCGCTCGCCGGCCGGATCAACCGCGTGCTCGTCACCACCGTCGGCGCCGCAGTATCCCCGGGGGCGCCGATTGCGGAAATCTCGCCATCGCGTGACACGCTCCTGATCGAGGCGCGGGTCCGGCCGGAGGATATTGCGCGGGTGCGCACCGGCCAGCATGCCCGGATCAACATCACCGCATACGACAGCTCGATCTACGGCTGGATCGACGGCAAGGTGGAGTCGATCTCGCCCGACGCGATCGTCGATGAACGCCAGCAGGTGAGCTATTATAACGTGTTCGTGCGCACCGACACCAAGGGCCTGCTGGACCGCCGCACTAACAAGCTGTTGCCGATCGGCACCGGCATGACGGCAGAAGTGAACCTGCTCGGCGATCCGCGCACGGTGATGCAATACATCCTGACGCCGATCACCCGACTGTCGGAACGCGCATTCCGGGAGTGAGGGGCGGAGTGCGCAGGACGCGCTCACTGTTCTCACCGTTCGTCACCCCGGCCCTGTGCCGGGGTGCGTCGCTTCGCGAATGCTGTGGCTTGAGGGATGCGGCCTGCTGGATGCCAGGCCAGGTCGGCTAACGCAGGTCTTTCACCTTCGCCAGGCTAAGCGCGAGGACCTGCATCCTTACGGCTCATCGCGGTAGATCGCCACGGTTGGCGCGCCACCCGCACTCACCCGTCCACGATACATGCCCGGCGTGTTGTAGCTCCAGGCGGTAATGCCCGCCGGCGTGTTGACGATCACGCCGCCGTCGCCGCCCAGCGCCTGAACCTCCGACATCACCGCATCCGCGGCGGCTTGCGCGCTTTCGCCTTTGAAGCGGATACGGGCGCAGATCTCATGCGCGACGCCTTCGCGGATGAAATATTCCCCGGCTCCCGTGGCGGAGACGGCGCAGGCGCGGTCGTCGGCATAGGTGCCCGCACCGATGACAGGCGCATCGCCAATCCGGCTCCAGCGCTTGCCCGTGATTCCGCCCGTCGATGTCGCCGCGGCGACATGACCGTTGGCATCGCGCGCTACCGCGCCGACCGTGCCATATTTGCGATCGACATCGATGGCCGACAGGTTCTTCGCCTTCAGCTTCTCCAGCTGCCGCCGGCGCTCGGGTGTGGCGAACCAGCTCGGATCGGCCTGTTCCAGCTTCTGCGCGCGGGAAAAGGCATCCGCACCAGCGCCGGCCAGGAACACATGGTCGCTCTTCTCCATGACCGCGCGGGCCAGGCTGACCGGGTGGCGCGTGGCGGTGACGCCGGCAACCGCACCAGCGGCGCGCGTGCGGCCGTCCATGATCGCCGCGTCCAGCTCGTTGTGCCCGTCCCAGGTGAAGACAGCGCCGCGGCCCGCGTTGAAATGCGGATCATCTTCCAGCACGTGAATCGCAGCTTCCACTGCGTCGAGCGCGCTGCCGCCCTTGTCCAGCACCGCCGAGCCCGCCGCCAGCGCGCGGTTCAGCGCCGCCCGGATTGCCTTGTCCTGTTCGGGCGAAAGCTTGTCGCGCTCGATCACGCCAGCGCCGCCGTGGATCGCCAGCGACCAGCGCGGTGCGTCTTGCGCGGCAGCCGGCGTGGCGAACAGCGTGGCGAGGACGGGGAGGATGAGGCGCATGGGATCTACTTTCGTCAAACAACGGCAGGACGTGGATCGGGAACGTCGGCGCGTCGGCGGTGCAGCCTCAGCCCGATCAGCGGGCGCAGCCAGGCGATACGCCGGCCGCCGAGATAGAAGGCCCAGCACCCCGCCACCGTCGCCGCGACCATGATCACGAAGTCAAGCGCAAGCGGTAGACCCGCCAGCAGCAGCCAATAGGCGACCACGACGATGATCGTCTGGTGGATGATGTAGAAGGGAAACACGGCTTCGGTCAGCATCGGGCGCCAGCGGTGGTCCCGGTTCCAGAAATTTTCGGCGATGCCGATCAGCGCAGCGATCGCCATCCAGCCCTCCACCCCGCGCGCAAGGCTGAAGATCGTGCCAAACGGTCGCGGCGTGACGCGATATTCGGCGAACGTCACCTGCACGCCGGCAACCACCAAGTAGGCAACCACCGCCAGCGCCGCCGTCACCTTCCACCAGCGCGCAAAGGTGGCGATCACCCGCTCGCTGCCGGCCATGGCGAACCCGAGTACGAACATCGGAAAGTAGGTCGCATGCGCCACCCAGTCGCCGGCCAGCGCATGCGTCTCGCGCGCGCCGGGGAACAGCAATCCGCTGACAATCATCAGCCACGCCATTGGCAGGACCAGCGCGCCGACCCCGCCGAACAGTAGGTCGAACACGCGCTGCGCGCGCCGCCGCACGCCTGCCGGCGACGCCGCCAGCACAGCGGTGAACAGCAAGGTGTAGATCCACAGATAGACGACGAACCACAGGTGATTCCATGTCGGCAGGTCGAGCCCCGCCAGCTTGCGGAAGCGGAAATATTCGCTCGCCCAGAACGGCAGGAAGCCGCCCTGATATCCATGCTGTGTGGTCAGCTCCACCCACGGTTGCGGCGGG
>NZ_LSKH01000083.1:0-3333 GCF_001557395.1 Sphingomonas sp. CCH5-D11
CGTGGACGTGGAAGTTCTCGCCCGCGGTGTTCGCGCGCGGCAACTCGGCGGACGAGTGGATGACGATGGGCCGCCGCGTTGCCGCGGCTCCTGGGCGGCTGGCAATCGTCTACGGCGAGCACAGCGCGCTCTTCGGCAGGGATTCCGCAGCATATCTGCGCGAACTGGGGGCCGGGACGATTCCGATCGTCGCGGTGCCCAACGCGCGCCATCACCTGATGCTGGACGAGCCGATCGCCTTCGCGACGGGGCTCAGAAGCATCCTTGCGCTCTGGAGATCGGCACGCTGAATCAGTAATACCGGGTGAGTTCCTCTTCCCCGGAGGATTGTCCGAGAGCAAATTCCAGCTGCGCATGGCATAGTCTTCCGGTTCCGTCCCGCTCTACGGCTTCGGCATGCACCACTGCGACCCGACGTCCCACGCGCATCAGCGTCGGTGTCGTGCTGATTGCGACTGGTCTGACGGGGGCGAGAAATTGCAGATTCACACTGATCAGTCGAGAGGACGGTCGTGGCGAGATGGCGCGGGAGAGAGCAAGCTGTGCGGCCAGCTCAAGAAAGGAAGCGATCGCTCCTCCATGCAAGGCGGGCAGGATCGGGTTTCCAACAAGCTCATCTGTCGGGATCAGCGTGAAAGTCTCACCGCTTTGCGTCATCATGGTGCCGAGTAGCTTCGCAAAGCCGTTCCGGCCGGCACAAGCCTTGACTGCGCCGTCGCTCATAGATCGGCAGCCCGATTGATCGAAAAGACACCTTGGGCGGTCGCGATTAGGTGAGTTGGATCCGTATCCCAGACTTCGGTGCGTACGAACGCTTGGTGCTCGGTCGCGCCGTAACAGTGCGCCCATGCCGTCGCGGAGCATCTCGCCTTGGCGGATCGCAAATGGTCCACCTTCAGATTGAGGGTCGAGATTGCCAATCGCCTTCCCAGTCGGGACATTACGGCAACGCCGCAGGCCTGATCGATAAGGCTCGTCAACACACCCGTTGCTAAAGTCTCGTCCTCTTCAGCCAGCTCCTCGCGCCAACCAACATGTAGCGAGCTGAGGCCATCGCCGAACGAGACCATCTCGAGACCAAGCCTATTGCCCCACGGTATGTCGCCTGGTTGCAGGCTCCAGTCTTCAGCCACCATCCCATCCTCGTCCTGATCAGGCCTTGTCACCACGAAAGGTGGCCTTTGCCCCGTTTTTAAAAAACGGTACGGTTTACATAACTATTTCGAATTCCTAATGGCTATGTCCTCGCATGGAAACGCGGTCGAATAAATTTCTGGTGCTCTTAGTGACAGGCGTTCTGCTGAGTACGCTCCTGATCTTCACCCTGAGGCTGTTTGATGCACGCGATGGAGACGGCAACCCCTATATGATCCGCTTCACCGGAAGCGTTGCCGGTCTCGAAAATGGATCGTCGGTGACCTTCTCGGGTGTGCCGGCCGGTCATGTCACGTCGATACGGTTCGACAAGGAGGATCCGTCAGCGGTTCTCGTCACCGTCAACCTTGACCCACGGATCCCCATCGTCGCAGGCGTAAAAGCGTCGATCGCAAGATCGGCACTGGCCGGCACCGCGAACATCAGCCTCGAGGGCGCCACATCTGGTGCGCCCCCGATCGTTGCGGCGAGCGACGGGGAGCTTCCTATCATTCCCGCCAAGGAAGGCGGGCTCCTTGGCGGCGGAGGGGACCCCGTCGCACTGGTCGAGAAGATCAGCCGAACTGTGGATTCTGTTTCTCGCAACTTCGACGCCGCTCAGCAGCAGCGGGCCAGCGATCGACTGGCGGCGCTTGTGGAGAGTTCCGCCGGTTGGGCAGACAAAGCCGGAGCAGCGTCCGATGCTCTCACCGGTGCGCGCGGCCGCGTGATTGCCGTGGGAGACGCCTTGCAGCGATCCCGCGACAGCGCCCAACAGCTGAGAGCGGCAGTGGACGAACGCAGCGCGACCGTTCTCGCGAGAGCGAACCGCACGTTGCTGAACGCTCGAGACGGAGCCGAGCGATTTACGGCGCGCGTTGAGGCGGTTCGACCCGCGATCCGCGGCACGACTGCCAAACAGGCTCAACTGCGTGAGACCATTCGTTCAGCAAGGAACAAGGTCGGTGCTGTCAGGGATACGGCCGTTCGCATCGATCAGGAGGGACTGGGCGTGGGTGCTCCGTCTCTTCCCGTCTACAAGCCAACGTCACAGGATTGAGCGACGGCGATACAAAAGCACAGCCTTGGGCTGAGATCGAGCTGGCAGGCGAGCAAGCGACCCTCTCGGTGTGATTTCTCGTCAACCTGTCCGGATCAGGCTACCGTCGATCCAGGAGAACGAGATTGACCGACAACAAAAAGAAAGGTCGGCCCAGGAAGATGGGCAGACCCACGACCGAGGATGCGCTTCGTCTGACCTCGCATATTCTCAAGAGCGCCCGCGAGCTGTTCTTCGCACACGGGTTTGACGGCGCCAGTGCGGACATGATCGCCGAGCAGGCGCGCATCTCGAAGCGGACCTTGTACGCCCGCTTCGGCAGCAAGGCGCGCGTGTTCGAGGCAGTGATCCTCGACGAGATCGATACGCAGCTGCGCGCGCTCGAACCTTCCGGCAGCGACGAACCCGACATCCGATCGCGGCTTCGCGTGATCGCCGATCGCCTGCTCGAGTGGCTGCTGACGCCGCGGATCACCTCCATGGAACGCGTCGTCATCGCGCAGGCCGTGCGCTTTCCAGCGCTTGCGGCGAACATCCACGACTTTGGCTACCAGCGGGCCGTGCAGTGGGTGGCCTCGATCCTCGCCCATGCCGATGCAAAGGGTGAGCTATCGCTGGCAGACCCGGTGTTTGCTGCCGAACAGTTCGTTACCCTCGTGGTGGTAGCACCCATGCGCCGTGCAGCGCTCGGGCTGTCTCCTCCCGCGTACGACGATGCCGCACGCGATCGTATCTCGCGCGGTATCGACCTGTTCCTCGATGGCTGCCGTCCGCGCGAGGCGGATGGTTGCAGCGCCTGATGTCCACCGCGGACGACGAGCCTCAGATCGGTGAGCGCACGCGCCTGGCCGAACTCATCCAGATCATGGGCCGCCACGGCCTGAACGGGCTCGCCTTGCGCCTTGGCCTGCTGCCCGGTCGCTCAGAGCAGCCGGTAGACCTCGGTACGCCCGAGCGGGTCGTCGCGTTGCTACGAGACCTTGGACCTGTCGCGGTCAAGCTGGGACAGGTGCTCGCCACCCGCGAAGACCTGCTCGGGCCGGAATGGGTGCGCGCGCTGTCAACGCTGCAGGACCGAGTGACCCCGCTGCCGTTCGAGGCGCTGGAGCCGACGATCCTGGCCGCGCTCGGCTCCCCGA
>NZ_LSKH01000084.1:0-9306 GCF_001557395.1 Sphingomonas sp. CCH5-D11
GCGCAGCGCCCGAATCGGGCCGCGCCGCGCGGCCCGATTCGGGCGCTGCGCTGGTCGGCAGCCTCGCGGCGCTGAAGCGCGGCAATTACAGCGCGGCACGCAATCACGCGCTCGTCGCAGCCGACGGGCCGGAGGCGGCGCGCGCCAATGCGGTGCTTGGCCGTGCCTATCTGCTGATGGGCGATGGAGCGGCCGCCGAGGGCGCGCTGAACCGCGCAGTGGCCGCCGGCATGCCGCGCGCGCGGCTCCATCACCTGTTCGCCGATGCCTATCTGATGCAGGGCAGTGCTGATCGCGCGCTGTCAGAGGCGGTGCGCGCCGCTCCGCGGTACCGCAGCTATGCGGCCCGCGTCCGTGCCCGCGCCATGGCAGCCAGTGGCGACGTGCCGGGCGCCACCCGATTGCTGAACACGATTCTGGCGGATGATCCGGACAATGCCGGTGCCCTGGCCGATCTTGGGCGCATCCGGTTCGATGCTGGCGACATCCTCGCCGCCGATCTTGCCGCCCGCCGCGCGATGGAACTGGACCCTGCCAATCTGTCGGCGATCGTGCTGGCGGGGGAGGTGGTGCGCAGCCGCTACGGCCTTGTTGCCGCGCTACCCTGGTTCGATCGGGCGCTGGGGCTCGACGCTTATTACCTGCCCGCGCTCATCCAATATGCCGCGACCGCCGGCGATGCCGGCCGATATCGTGCCATGCTCGCGGCAACCCGCCGCGCGCTGGCCGCCCGGCCCAACAGCCCGGAGGCGCTGTATCTGCAGGCCGTCCTGGCTGCCCGGGCCGGCAAGCGCGATCTGGCGCGCGCATTGCTCGGTCGCATGGGCGATGCTGGCCTTGCCATGCCCGGCGTGGTGCTGCTCACCGGCATGCTCGCTTACGCCGATGGCGGTTACGAGCAGGCGGTGGTCAGTTTCCGGGAGATCGTCGGTCGTCAGCCGATGAACCTCGTGGCGCGGCGCCTGCTCGGTGCGGCGCTGCTGCGATCGGGCGACGCACGAGGCGCGCTTGACGTGCTGCGGCCGATCGCCGTGCGCGCTGATGCCGACAGCTATACGCTGGCCCTCGCAGGGCGGGCGTTCGAGGCGAGGGGGGAGCGGGACTGGGCGGCGCGCTTCCTTGATCGTGCGGCGCGCCCAACGCTGGCCGATCCGGAGCCTTTTGCCAGCGATGGCGGCACGGGTGCCCTTGCTGCGGCCGTGGCTGGTGCGCCTGCGGATCCTGCGGTCGCGGTCGCCTATGTCCGCAGTCTCCTTGATGCCGGGCAATCCGCTGCAGCGGAGCAGCGCGCCAGCGCGCTTGCCGCCGCATCGCCGGGGGCACCAGAGGCGCAGACGCTAGCGGGCGACGTGCTGGCCGTGCAGCAGCGGTTCGGCGCCGCGCTCCCGCGTTACAAGCAGGCTGCCAATCTGCGCTTCGACACGCCGGCCATGCTGCGCCTGGCGGAGGCCGCCAATCGATCCGGTGCCGCGGGGCAGGCGGCGTCCGCCCTCGCGCTGTACCTGTCGCAAAACCCGCAAAGCGTGATCGCGCACCGCGCGCTCGCCAATCTTCAGCTCGGCGCGCGAGACTGGCCTGCCGCCATCGAAACGCTGGAGCGGCTGCACGCCGGGGTCGGCGGGCGGGACGCCCTCGTCGAGGCACAGCTGGCCTATGCCTATACCGGGGCAGGGGATGGGGCGAGCGGCGTGGATCATGGTCGCGCCGCCTACCGGCTCTCACCGATGAACCCGGCGGCCTGTGATGCCTATGGCTGGGCCTTGTACGAACGGGGTGACGTTTCTGCCGCCCTGCAGCTTCTGGAAAAGGCCGCCGTGCTTAACCCGGCGCACGCCGGCATCCGCTGGCATTTTGCACAGGCACTGGCGGAGGCCGAGCGAACGGTGGAGGCGCGGGCGCAGATCGCTCAGGCCTTGCGCGATCCCGCCTTTCCCGATCGCGCGCCGGCCATCGCGCTGCTGAAGTTCCTCGAGCGCTGATCCCCGCGCCGGGTGGTTGCGGCGCGATCGTCCGGCACTTAGCAGCGGATTATGGATGATCTCACCCGCATCGCCGCCGCACTGGAACGCCTCGCGCCGCCCCCGCCGCCGGCGGCCGATCCGCTGGCGCACCCCGCTTATGTCTGGCGGAATGGCGTGCTGGTGGCGGCCCGTGCCTTTGCGCCGCTTCCGCTCGATCTGCTGCATGGGGTGGAGGCGCAGCGTGATCTGCTGCTCGCCAATCTGACGCGCCTGTCCGGCGGCCATGCTGCCCAGGATGTCTTGCTGTGGGGCGCCCGCGGCACGGGCAAGTCCGCGCTGGTCAAGGCCTGCGTCGGCGCGGTCCAGACCACCGGTGGCCCGCTCGCGCTCATCGAGGTCGCCGCAGATCGGCTGGATAGCCTGCCCGCATTGTTCGACACGATCGCGGCCGTGCCCCGGTCCTTTGTCCTGTTCCTTGATGATCTGGGCTTCGATGCTGCGGCGGACGCACGCACGCTGCGCTCCCTGCTGGAGGGCGGGGCGGAGGCGCGGCCGGCCAATGCACGGCTGATCGTCACCTCCAACCGCCGCCACCTGATCCCGCGCGACGTTCACGAACAGGAAAATGCGATCAACCCGCGCGACGCGGTGGACGATCACATGGCGCTTGCCGATCGCTTCGGCCTCAGCCTTGGCTTCCACGTCGTCGATCAGCCGCTCTACCTGGACATCGTCCGCGGCTATGCGGAGCGGCATGGCCTGCCGTTCGATGCGCAAGATGCGCTGCTCTGGGCGACCAGGCGGGGCAGCCGGTCGGGCCGGGTCGCCTGGCAATATGTCGTCGATCTGGCGGGACGGGCCGGTAAAGGCCTTTAAGGCCGGATTTCTCCGGTCCCGTTCCGCTGGACGGCCGCTCCTACCCCAGCGCCTCGACCATCTCGGCCAATTCGAGCCAGCGCAGCTCCGCATTTTCCTTCTCGTCGCGCGCCGCGCTGATCGCCTTCATCAGCCGGTCGAACGCCCCCGGGTCGCGGGCATAGAGTTCCGGATCCGCCAGCAGGGCCTCGTCGCGCGCGATCGCTGCGTCCAGTTGCTCGATTCGCTTTGGCAGTTGATCGAAGTCGCGCTGGTCCTTGTAGCTCAGCTTGGTGCGTGCCTGTGGCGGGGCTGCCGGCGTTGCGGCCGTCGCCTTGGCCGCCGACTTGCGCTCATTCTGCGGCGCCCGCTTCCGCTCCCAATCCTCATAGCCGCCGGCGACGACATCCACCTTGCCGGACCCGTCCAGGCCGAGCGTGACCGTCACGGTGCGATCGAGGAAGTCGCGATCGTGGCTGACGATCAGGACGGTGCCCTCGTAATCCGCGATCACCTCCTGCAGCAGGTCCAGCGTTTCGAGATCAAGGTCATTGGTCGGCTCATCCAGCACCAACAGGTTGGAATGTCGCGCAAATTCCCGCGCCAGCAACAATCGTGATCGCTCTCCGCCCGATAGCGAACCAACCTTGGCTTCGGCCAGGCTCGGATCGAACAGAAATTCCTTGAGATAGCCGTGGATGTGCTTCTTCGCGCCCAGCACGTCGATCCAGTCGCCACCGTCCGCCAGCACCTCGCGCACCGTCTTCTCCGGCGCCATCAGCTTGCGCTGCTGGTCGATGACGATGCCGTCCAGCGTCTTGGCTAGCTTCACCGTCCCGCTGTCGGGCGCCAGTTCGCCGGTCAGCAGGCGCAACAGCGTCGTCTTGCCCGCGCCGTTGCGGCCGACAATCCCGATCCGGTCGCCGCGTGTCACGCGGAACGTCAGATCGCGGATGATCGTTCGCCCGTCATAGCTCTTGCTGACATGCTCCGCGTCGATGACGACCTTGGTCTTGTTGTCGTCGCTGCCGATGGCCAGCGCAGCGGCGCCCTGCGGCCCGATCATCGCCGCGCGTTCGGCGCGCATTTCCTTCAGCTTGGACAGGCGGCCCTGATTGCGCCGCCGACGACCCGTCACGCCGCGCTGAAGCCAATGTTCCTCGATCTTCAGCTTGGCATCCAGCTTCTCGGCGGCGCGCTGCTCCTCGGCATAGACCTGCTCGGTCCAGGCATCAAAGCCGCCGAAGCCGACTTCAGCGCGGCGCATGTTGCCGCGATCGAGCCACAAGGTCTGTTTGGTCAACCGGGTCAGGAACGTTCGGTCATGGCTGATCACGACAAAGGCGCCGCGGAAGCGGCTCAGCCAATCCTCCAGCCATTCGATCGCACCAATATCGAGATGGTTGGTCGGCTCGTCGAGCAGCAGCACGTCCGGGTCCTGCGCCAGCGCGCGCACGATCGCGGCACGGCGCCGTTCACCGCCGGACGCGGTCGCCGCCTCGCGCGACAGGTCGATGCCGAGCTGATCGGCAATGGCGTCGGCCTCGAAGTGCTGCGGCGCGTCGCTGCCCGACAGCACATAATCGGCGAGCGTGGCATAGCCGGAAAGGTTCGGATCCTGCTCCAGCAGGATAACGCGCGTGCCAGGCACGATGGTGCGCCGGCCCTCGTCCGCATCGATCGTTCCGGCGATCAGCTTCAGCAGGGTCGTCTTGCCTGCGCCATTGCGGCCGATCAGCGCCAGGCGGTCACGCGGGCCGACATAGAAGTTCAGGTTGCGGAAGAGCCAGCCGGCGCCCTGAATGAGGCCAAGGTCTTCATACGCTAGAATAGGGGCAGCCATGGGGGCGGCAGATAGGGTCGTGGCCGGGATGCGCAAGCGCCGTTCACTTCCGGCCTATGCCTTTGCTTTGATCGTCTGGGCTCGGCCCAGAAGCAAAAAGGACCGGATGCGCTGGGCATCCGGTCCTTTTTCGAGAAGCGCAGCGGCGAAGCCGCTGCTGGACGCTTCCGTTTTCTGTCCGGGGCAGCTTTCGCTGCCCCGGTCCGAAATCAGAAGTCCATGCCGCCCATGCCGCCGCCCGGCATTGCCGGCATGGCGGGCTTGTCTTCCGGCAGCTCGGAGACGGTCGCCTCGGTGGTGATGAGGAGGCCAGCCACAGATGCGGCGTTCTGGAGCGCAGTGCGCACGACCTTGGTCGGGTCGATCACGCCGGCCTGCACCAGGTTCTCATAGGTGTCGGTCGACGCGTTGAAGCCGAACGAGGTGTCGTTCTGGTCGAGCAGCTTGCCCGACACCACGGCACCGTCCTGACCGGCGTTCTGCGCGATCTGGCGCACCAGCGCGGTCAGCGACTTGCGGACGATGTCCACACCGCGGGTCTGGTCGTCATTCTCGCCGCTCACGCCTTCCAGCGCCTTGGTCGCGTAGAGCAGCGCCGTGCCGCCGCCCGGAACGATGCCCTCTTCAACGGCTGCGCGGGTCGCGTGCAGCGCGTCGTCGACGCGGTCCTTGCGCTCCTTGACCTCGACCTCGGTCGCACCGCCGACCTTGATCACGGCAACGCCGCCAGCAAGCTTGGCGAGACGCTCCTGCAGCTTCTCACGGTCATAGTCCGAAGTGGTGACTTCGATCTGCTGACGGATCGCCTCGGTGCGGCCCTTGATCGACTCCGCATCACCCGCGCCATCGACGATGGTGGTGTTGTCCTTGTCGATCGTGACGCGCTTGGCGGTGCCGAGCATGCCGAGCGTGACGGTCTCGAGCTTGATGCCGAGATCCTCGGAGACGACTTCGCCCTTGGTGAGGATCGCGATGTCTTCCAGCATCGCCTTGCGACGATCGCCGAAGCCCGGTGCCTTGACCGCTGCGACCTTCAGGCCGCCGCGCAGCTTGTTGACGACGAGCGTGGCCAGAGCCTCGCCCTCGATGTCCTCGGCGATGATCAGGAGCGGACGGCCCGACTGCACAACCGCCTCGAGGATCGGAAGCATCGACTGCAGGTTCGACAGCTTCTTCTCGTGGATCAGGATGTACGGGTCGTTCAGCTCGACCTGCATCTTTTCCGGGTTGGTGATGAAGTACGGCGACAGATAGCCGCGGTCGAACTGCATGCCCTCGACGACGTCGAGCTCGAACTCGAGACCCTTCGCCTCTTCGACGGTGATCACGCCTTCCTTGCCGACCTTCTCCATGGCCTCGGCGATCTTCTCGCCGACTTCACGGTCGCCGTTCGCGGAAATGATGCCAACCTGGGCAACTTCCTGCGAACCCGAAACGGGCTTGGAGCGCGCCTTGATGTCGTCGACGACCTTGCCGACGGCGAGGTCGATACCGCGCTTCAAGTCCATCGGGTTCATACCGGCCGCCACCGACTTCATGCCCTCGCGAACGATCGCCTGGGCGAGAACGGTCGCGGTGGTGGTGCCGTCACCAGCGATGTCGTTGGTCTTCGAGGCCACTTCGCGCACCATCTGCGCGCCCATGTTCTCGAACTTGTCCTTGAGCTCGATTTCCTTGGCGACCGACACACCGTCCTTGGTGATGCGGGGCGCGCCGAAGCTCTTGTCGATCACGACGTTGCGGCCCTTCGGGCCCAGCGTCACCTTCACCGCGTCGGCGAGGATGTCGACACCCTTGAGGATGCGCTCGCGTGCGTCGCGGCCGAATTTCACGTCCTTGGCTGCCATGTGGCTACCCTTTCAGATGAACGAATGTTGAAACAGTTGAAGTATTCGAACGGAGGCTCGGGCGATAATGCCGAGCCCCATCGCCATCAGGCGATGATCCCGAGGATGTCCGATTCCTTCATGATGAGCAGGTCTTCGCCGTTCACCTTGACCTCGGTGCCCGACCACTTGCCGAACAGGATGCGGTCACCGGCCTTGACGTCGAGCGGCGTGACCTTGCCGTCTTCCGCCTTGGCGCCCGCGCCGGCGGCGACAACTTCGCCTTCCTGCGGCTTTTCCTTGGCGGTGTCGGGAATGATGATCCCCCCGGCAGTCTTTTCCTCGGCCTCGACGCGGCGCACGAGCACGCGGTCGTGCAGCGGACGGAAGTTCATGGCTGTACCCTCTTTTGAGCGGTGTGACTGTTCTTTGGCACTCGCCTGAATCGAGTGCCAGCGCCGGCCATATGTGTGTGGCTCATCATAGCGTCAACGGTATGACGCACAAAAATTTGGACCGGTCGGTCAGGCCGTGCGCGGGACGAGGCCGAGCCGTTCGCGCGCGTACCAGCGCCACATCAGCAGGATGGATACCGCCAGCAGCCCCACCGCGAGGCCGGTCCAGATGCCCACGCCCGCCCATCCTGCCTGAAAGCCGAGGAAGATCGAGGTGCCAAAACCGACCACCCAATAGCCGAACAGCGCGATCAGCATCGGCACGCGCGTGTCCTGCAGCCCACGCAGCACGCCGGCCGCTACCGCCTGTGCGCCATCGACCAGCTGGAACATGGCGGCGAGCGCCAGATACTGCACCGCCAGCTTCACCACGATTGCGTTCGCCGGGGCCTCCACGTCGACATAGGCGCTGACGAACAGGCGGGGCGCGGCCCACATCGCGCCGGCGGTAATGCCCATGAAGCCGATCCCCATCACCAGCGCGACGCGGCCAGCCCGCGCGATCCATTCCCGGTCCAGTGCGCCATAGGCCATGCCGACGCGGATCGTCGCCGCCTGCGCGATGCCGAAGGGGACCTGAAAAGCGATGGCCGCGATGTTGAGTGCCACGGCGTGGGCCGCCACCTCGTTGACGCCGATCAACCCCATCAGGATCGCGGCGCCGCCGAACAGCGCGCCCTCGAAGGTCCAGGTCAGCATGATCGGCACGCCAAGTCGCACGATGTCCCGAAAACGGGGCCATTCGGCCGCCCACCAGCGGCCGAACAGGCGATAGCGGCGCAGTCGCCGGTCGAACAGGAAGATCCCGACATAAGCGATCGTCATGGCAGTCAGGCTGATGACGCTGGCGATGGCGGACCCTTCCAGACCCAGCGCCGGGGCGCCCAGATTGCCGAACACCAGCGCCCAGTTGGCGACAATGCTCACCAGCAGCGCCAGCCCAGTGACGGCGAACGCCCAGCCGGGCCGACTGAGGGCCGCGGCGGATGACCGCATGACGCCCGCGGCGACGCCGGGCAGCAGGCCGATCAGGATGATGTCGAGGAAATGACCGGCGCGGCGCGCCACGTCGGCATCCTGCCCCGCCAGCAGCAGCAAGGTTTCGCCATGGGCAAGCAGCAGCAGGACGGGCAGCGCCGCGGCGGCGCCGACCCAGAAGGCCATGCGCACGCTGCGCCTCACCTCGCGCACTGCATGGCGGCGCCGGCCGAGCTCCGCCGCGATCAGCGGAGAGGCGGCGCTGGTGAGGCCGATCAGCGCATACATGCTGAGGTTGAAGAGGAACACGCCCAGCGTCGCCGCTGCCAGATCAATGGTGCCGAGTCGTGCCACGAAAATGACGTCCACCGCGCTGACCGCCATCTGCAGAAGGTTCGCGCCGACAAGCGGCGCCGACAGGCGCAGCAGCGCGGACAGCTCGGCCCGGTCGCTCGCCGGACGCGTTTCGGTCAGCGGCGGGGCGGCGGCGAACTCCATGGCCGGGGGGAGGTAGGCCGAATCTCCAGCGGGGGAAAGGCGGCAGATGGTGATGCGAGCGCGATCAGCCGCCCAGCCGGATCAATTGATCAGCCGTATTGCTCCACCCATACACCTTCGGTTAAACCGTTAAGAAGACTTTCCGGGAATTGGTGATGAAGCTTGTACGCGGCGCGTGGAAACTGCTGGTCGGCATCAAGGACGCGCTGGTGCTCGTGGCGATGCTGCTGTTCTTTGCCTTGTTGTTCGCAGCGCTGAATTCACGACCCGGCACGCCTTCGATCAAGGATGGCGCGCTTGTTCTGGATCTCGACGGGCCGATCGTCGAGCAGCCCGAGCAGGTGCCCCCGCTCGCTTTTGTCTCTGGCCAGCAGATCGGCCGGCAGTATCGGTTGCGCGATGTGGTTCACGCGATCGACAGCGCGCGTACCGACACCCGCGTGAAGGCGGTTGTGCTGGACTTGGACCGCTTCGGCGGCGCTTATCCGGCCGCGCTCGGCGAAGTGGCCGAAGCGCTGGTGCGGGTGCGGCAAAGCGGAAAGCCGGTCCTCGCCTATGCGACCGGCTATACTGACGGTGCGTATCGGCTCGCCGCGGCGGCGAGCGAGATCTGGGTCGATCCGCTGGGCGGCGTGGTGCTCAGCGGGCCGGGCGGCAATCGCCTCTACTACAAGGGCCTGATCGATAAGCTGGGCGTCACCACCCACGTGTTCCGCGTCGGCAAGTTCAAGTCGGCCGTGGAGCCCTATACCCGCGCGGACGAAAGCCCGGAATCGCGCGCGGCCTCGCAGGCGCTGTACGGATCTTTGTTCGAACAATGGAAGAATGCTGTCGCGCAGGCGCGGCCCAAGGCGCGTGTGGACGGTTGGCTGACGCAGCCGAGCCGTATC
>NZ_LSKH01000085.1:0-4436 GCF_001557395.1 Sphingomonas sp. CCH5-D11
CCCCCGCCGATCCGTTGCCCAGCGTGGCGATGGCGGCGGTATTGGCCGCGACCTGTGCATTGGTGGCAAACAACTGACTGCCATTCACCGCTTCGCCCGACGTGGCCGTGAGCGCGCCGGGGGCAACGTTGGCAAGGACGGTGCCAGCGCCGCCCGCCAGCGTCACCCGGTCGCGGGCGGCGCTGTCATATTGCACCGCGACGCTGCCCAACGCCCCCAGCTGGGCGGAAACGCCGTCCACCTGCCCGACTGTTGCGGCGTCCGTGGGCGCGGTGCCCGGTGCAACGTTGGTCAGCTGGCGCTCTGCGCCCGGCGCGCCGATCGACACTTCGCCGGCGGAATTCTGCAGGCCGGTCAGCCCCGTCGCCGTGTAGCCGGCCAGGGCACCTCGCGTCGCCGTGGCGCCGGCGCCCAGCGCGACGCTGTTCGCCGCCGTCACGCTGCTGTTGGTGCCGAGCGCGATACTGCCCGTCGCCCCGGCTTCGGACCGCGCATTGTTGCCAAAGGCGATGGCATTGATGTCGCTGGCAAATGCCGCCGCGCCATCGGCGCCCAGGCCAGTGATCTGGTTGCCGCCGATCGCGACGCCCGCGGGCGTATCGAGGGTGATCGAATCGGAAGTCAGCCGGCATTGGTCGGTCGGGCCGACGATGGTGCCGTCGGTTGCAAGCGCCTGGAGCGTGATGGGAGCCCCGCTCGCCGCCTGGGCCAGCAACCCGGTCGCGTTCAGGCTGAGATCGGGCAGCAACACGCCAAGCACCGGAAGATCGAGAATGCTGTTCACCGTGGTCTCGATCGGCGTCGCGATGCCGGTGATCACCGGTGACAAAATGTCGGTCACCGCTGATCGCGGCAGGCTGACGCCCGAACAGGCGCTCACCACCCGTTGCTGCGCCTTGGCCTGCTCCGCCAGCGTCATCGCCAGCAGAATGGGTGCGCTCAGCACGGTACGGGTCAAAAGCCGCGCTACAATGTTGGAGCGCGGATGTTTCTTGCCAGCCATGTCATCCTCCTGTTTTGACCGGCGGTTCACGCCGGACGATGGAGAATGGTGGAGAGCGCTCAACGCGCTGTTACATAGGCATGTACATATTTCGCGCGGCGAACTGCCTCACGTGAAGCGCGAAAAAGCACAGAAGCGGGGCACAATGCTGCAATCTGGCATGAAGACGCTGTAATATACTTCAATCCGTGAGGCGCCGGCCATCCTGACAAGTGGATCCGCCTCTCACAGGACGACAGATGCAGCCTCTTTATCGACTAGGTTTTGCACCGCACGGCCACCAACGCGTTTAATCCTGAGTTCGTCGGAGTACGCGCCCGAGGACACGCTCTCCGACAAGCTCAAAACGACGCCGGTGGTCTATATCGGTAGTGGCCAGCGTCACTCCGCCGCGCGCGCCTGCTCCTTCGAATAGGTCGGACGGCCGATCCCCACGTGATAGAAGCCCGCGCGCTCCGCCTCATCGGCATGGTAGACGTTGCGCAGGTCGATTAGCACCGGCGCCGCCATCCGCTCGCGCAGACGCGCCAGATCAAGCGCGCGGAACTGGTTCCACTCCGTCACGAGCACCACGGCGGATGCCCCCTCGGCAACGGCATAGGCGTTGTCCACATAGGTCACGTCCGGCAGCATGGTGCGCGCCGCATCCATCCCCTCCGGATCGAAGGCGCGGATCCGCGCCCCCGCGCTGATCAGCCCCTGCACGATGTCGATCGACGGCGCGTCGCGCATGTCATCGGTGTTGGGCTTGAACGTCAGGCCAAGCAGGCCGATCGTCCGCCCGTGCACGCTGCCGCCGACGGCGGCGATCACGCGCGCCGCCATCGCCTTTTTGCGCTCATCGTTGATCGCGGCGGTGGTCTCGATCAGCCGCACCGGCGAACCGAAGCTCTGCGCCGTCTTCACGAGGGCCATCGTGTCCTTGGGAAAACAGGAGCCGCCATAGCCCGGGCCGGCGTGGAGGAACTTGGTGCCGATCCGATTGTCCAGCCCGATGCCGCGGCTAACATCCTGCACGTCCGCACGCACTGCCTCACACAGGTCGGCGATCTCGTTGATGAAGGTGATCTTCATCGCGAGAAAGGCATTGGCGGCATATTTGATCAGTTCGCTGGTGCGCCGCGCCGTGAACAGCACGGGCGAGCGATTGAGGTAAAGCGGGCGATACACTTCTTCCAGCACCTGGCGGGCGCTTTCGTCCTCCACCCCGACGACGATCCGGTCCGGGCGCTTGAAATCCTCGATCGCCGCACCCTCGCGAAGGAATTCTGGATTGGACGCAACGGCGAACTGCGCGCCCGGATTTACCTCGCGGATCAGGCGTTCCACCTCGTCACCCGTTCCGACCGGCACTGTCGATTTGGTGACCACGACGGTGAAGCCGCGCAGCGCGGCGCCGATCTCCCGCGCCGCGGCATAGACATATGACAAGTCGGCGTGGCCGTCGCCGCGCCGCGCCGGCGTGCCGACGCCGATGAACACCACGTCGGCATCGCCGACCGGGCCGGTCAGGTCTGTGGTGAAGGACAGGCGCCCCTCCGCCACGTTGGTGGCGACAAGCTGCTCCAGCCCCGGCTCGTAGATCGGCACCCCCCCGCTCTTGAGCAGCGCGATCTTGCCCTCATCCTTGTCGACGCACACCACGTCATGCCCGAAATCCGCGAAACAGGCCCCAGACACCAGGCCGACATAACCGGTGCCGATCATTACGATGCGCATTCCTGCTTTCCCCCTGTCGAACGTGACCACGGCCGATTAATCCGCGCGGCGCAGCGCGCGTGCATGCCGCACGCCGGGCCACCCGATGCCGGCCGGTGGTGGTTCTAGCAGGGTCAGATTTGCAGTTCGGCTTCGGTGAAATGCGTAGGTTGTTACGTGTCCGCAGCGATCGAGATGCGAGAGGGGGGCTGCTGCGTGCGCGTTTGGGTCAGCGGGATTGGTTCTGGTGCGAGCGGGTTTCCCCATTGTGGCCGAAATCAGCCGAGAAGGCGATGCGCAATGCCTCCGACAGGCTGCGCACGCCCAGCTTCGACATCAGATTGGCGCGGTGGATCTCCACGGTACGCGGACTGATATCGAGGTCGTAGGCGATATATTTGTTCGGCAGCCCGCGGGTCAGGCCGCCAAGCACATCGCGTTCCCGCTCGCTGAGCCGCGCGATCAGGCGCCGCGCCTGTTCCTCGCGCGCCGCAGCGGTGGACACATCGGCCAACCGGTCAAATCCCTCGCTCAAGGCGTCGATCAGCGCCTCGCGCTCGGGCGGCTTTTCCAGAAACGTCAGCGCCCCGGCGCGCATCGCCTTCACCGCCACCGTGATATCGCCATGCCCCGTCAGGACGATCACGGGCAGGTTGACGCTGGCCTGCTTCAGCTGCTGCTGCACCTCCAGGCCGCTCATGTCGGGCATGCGGATGTCGAGCAGCACGCATCCGGGATCAATCCGCGCCACCGCATCGACAAAGGCGGTGGCACTCCGCCAGCTGCGCACGGCATAGCCCTCCGCCTCCAGCATGAAGGCAGTGGCAGCCCGGACTTCCTCCTCGTCATCGACGAGGTGAACCAACTTATTCTCCATGCTCGTACCCCACTTTACGGCACAAGGTGAAACGGAAGCTGGCGCCGCCGCCCGGCGCGGCACCGGCCCAGATACGGCCGCCATGCGCCTCGATAATGGTTCGGCAGATCGACAGGCCCACGCCCAAACCGTTCCGCTTCGTGCTGACGAAGGCGTCGAACAATTGCTCGGCCATGCCCGGCTGGAAGCCGGCGCCGCAATCGTCGATGCTCACCTCCACTTCCTCCGGCCGCACCGCGACGTGAACGGTGATGAGCCGGGCGTCGCCGTGACGGATCGCCTCCACCGCGTTGCGCACGAGGTTGACGACCACCTGCTGGATCTGCACGCGATCGGCGAAGATCTCGGCCGGCGGCCCCGGCTGGAAATCCAGCGTGACCTGCGCTTCCTTGACCACGCCCGTCACCAGCGAAAGGCCGCTGGCGATCACCTCATTGGCCTGTTCCACCGCCAGCAGGGTTTCGCCGCGCGACACGAATTCGCGCAAATGGCTGATGAAGCGCCCTGCCCGCACCGCCTCCTTCGCCGCGGCGGCAAGCCCGACATCGATGCGCGGGTCGTGCGGCTCCCCGGAACGTGCCAGCAGGCGGCGGCACCCTTCGATATAGCTCGCCATGGCGGTCATCGGCTGGTTGAGCTCATGCGCCAGGGTGGAGGCCATGGTGCCCATCGCCGTCAGCCGCGCGCCGTGCAGCACTTCCATCTGAAGCGATTCCACCATTGCGCGCGTCTTTTCCTGCTCCGTCAGGTCGCGCACGAACACGGTATAGAGCCGGCGCGAACCGGCCGAGGCGGTGCCGATGGTGAGTTGCGCGGGAAAGGAGCTTTCATCCACTCGTTGCGCAAAGACGCGGCGGG
>NZ_LSKH01000086.1:0-10756 GCF_001557395.1 Sphingomonas sp. CCH5-D11
CCCCACAGCGTTCGCGCAAACCTGCCCCTTCTCCCCCACCGCCCGAAACGAAGACCAACTCGCCGCCACCCGCTTCCCACGCGCCCCACACCACGACCCCCGCCTCGGCCGCTACGAAGCCAATTACGTCGGCCACGCCCACCAAGCGCCCTTCCGGGAGCGCGGCAGCAGCGGGGGCATGGTAAGCTGGGTCGCCGCCGACCTGCTCGCGTCCGGCCAGATCGACGGCGTCGCCCATGTCATTCCCGCGACCGGCGACCGCCTTTTCCACTACCGGATCTCGCGCACGCCCGAGCAAATCCTCCAGGGCGCCCGCTCGCGCTACTACCCTGTCGACCTCGCTGAGGTGCTGGCGGAAATCCGCGCCACGCCCGGTCGCTATGCGATCGTCGGCATTCCGTGTTTCATCAAGGCGGTAAGCCTGCTGCGTGAGCAGGACCCGATCCTGAACGAGCGCGTCACCCACCTCTTGGGCCTTTTCTGCGGCCACATGAAAAGCGCCGCCTTTGTCGACAGCTTTGCCTGGCAGCTAGGGGTCCCGCGTGACGAGGTGCGCGCCGTGGAATATCGCCGCAAGGATCCGGATCGCCCCGCCAATTGGTACACCGCGCACCTGACGCTCAACGACGGCACCGCGCGCTGGCAGGACTGGTTCCACCTCGCCGACGGAGACTGGGGCGCCGGCTTTTTCCAGAACTCCGCATGTGACGCCTGCGACGACGTGGTCGCCGAATGCGCCGACGTCTCCTTCGGCGATGCCTGGGTGGAGCCCTATTCGTCAGACGGCCGCGGCACCAACGTCGTGATCGTCCGCAGTCCGGAAATCGCCGCCAGCATCGCCAATGCGATCGACAACGGCCGCCTCGCCCTTGAACAGGTCGACGCCGATTTCATCGCGGGAACCCAAGCCGCCGGCTTCCGCCAGCGCCGCGATGGCCTAGCCTATCGCCTCACGTGGCAGAAGCGCCGCGTGACGCCCGTCAAGCGCGTCGCTCCCCGCGCCACCGGCCACCCGCCGCGCCGCCGCGCCATCTACCGCACCCGCGCCGCCATAGCCTGGTGGAGTCACCGCATGTCCTGGGCCGCGAAGCGCCTGAACTGGCCGATGCTCTATGTGGGTTGGGCCAAGGCCAGCCTCTACGTCTATCAGGCGCTCGCTTACAAACGCGGTCGCCTCGGCAAGTGGCTCGCCCGGCTGGACGGCGTGGAGGGCTAGGCCGGCATGGGGTGGCGCGGCACCGGCCCGATCCGCGCCCCCGCTTGGACCGATGCGGTGAACACGTCATGCAGCCGCTCGACCAGCGCCAGCTGCTTCGGCAGCAGCTCGGGCTGCAATCGCCGCGTCACGGCGGTAGCGCGATCGGTATAGAGCGTCAGATCGGCATGGGCCGCCGCGAGATAGGCAAGCGCCGGCACCCGCGGCACCGTCGCCACGCCGATCTCCGCCAGAAACGCTACCAGATCGTGTAGCGCGATGGCGGATACGCCGCGATCGGCGCGCGGATCGCCCCGCCCGTTGAACGCTGCGGTGCCGAAGAACGGGTTGCCCGTGAAATGGTCGAAGCGCCGCGCACGCGGCGCCAGCACGCGATCGAACGCGGTCGCAACCTTTGGCCGGCGGTTCATCAGAATGGCGTGGCGCAGCGTGTCATGGCCGAATAATTCAACGCCGTGGCACGCCGACCCCTCGGCAAACAACAGCACCTCGGCATTGCGATACAGTGCGAATTGCCGCGGCAGCGGCAGCTTCTCGCTGTACATGATGTGAAAGCCCGCGTCCACCAAGATGGATTCGAGTACCTTCTCGCCCAGCAGCCCGGATTTGTCCTCGAGCCCGCTCCTCGAAACGTACACCTTCTTCGGAAAGGTATCGTCCAGCGGCCCCCGTCCCGGCCCGCGCCGGTTCAACAGATCGAGGTACCAGCCCTTGGGCACGCTGCCCAATTCCGCGCCCGCCTCGACGATCAGCAGCTCCTCGACAATCGTGTCCTTCGCGATCACCGTGCAATTACGCTCATTCACCCCCAGCAGGCGCAGCATCGCCTGTGCAACCGGCGCCAGCGCCTCGAACGTCGGCGGGCTGCCGCGCTGATGCACGATCAGCCAGTGCGGCCGCTTCGCCACCTGCCGGGACGGCAGAATGCGGTGGATCATTTCGGACATGATGTGGCCAAAATGGCCGAACGTCCGTCCGAGATAGGCGTAGGAACCCCGCAAAATCACGGGATCGCGCGGCGCGGGCGCGAAATGGTCCACTACCTGGCCTGAACGATTGTGCCGCAGCAGCATGCTTTCCGGATCGTCGCCCAGCACGGGGCCGCCGTGAAATTGGCCCGCAGGTCGCTCCGCGGCCTGCACATGCGCCCACCGGATTGTGCGTGAAACAGGACCGCCTGCCGCCACCGTTCCTCCCCCTTGCCGCAGCAGGCGGCGTCGCCATCGGCGCTAAAGCTGATCCCGCCTCTTCGCAAGCTCGTGCCGCCGTCACGATTTTCCACTTTCCCAGCGGCAGCCGCTGCCATTCGCTCTGCCAAAGGTTCCCGTGGAGAAGACCGGCAATCTCAAGAGAATGCGCCTCGCTCTGGCCAACGCGAGAATTTGATCGGGCAAAAGGGGCCGCCGCGATCGCGCTTGCGGCTCCTTCCCCGACCCGCCACTCTGCGCGCCGATGTTCGACGACATTCCCGTTCAGGTCTGGCTGCTCATCGGCATCGTCGCGACCGCCTACGCCCCGGTCGCCTACGTCTATCGCTATGTCGCGGCCGATCCGAGCCGCCGGGACGTTGCCGCGCCGCCGCTCGACCTGTCGTGGCGATCGGAACGGCAGTTCATTTACTGCTCCGGGCTTCTCGTCGCGCTGGCTGGTTTCGCGATCTTTATTTTCACCCCGGCTGCGGAACGCTTCGCCCGCTCGCCTAGCTTCCAGCCGATCGTACTCGGCGCCCTCGGCTGTGGCTCGCTTTTCACCGTCGCCAGAGCGTTGGCGACCGGCACGATCGAGCCGCTCGTGCGCGGGTTCAATCGTACCTACGAGCGCGCCGCGTATCCCCGCCGCTTCTGGGGCTCGGCAGCCTGGAACATCATCCTGGGCGGCATTTTTCTGTTTGGCGGGGTTGCTACGATTGCCGATCAGGAACGCGACCGGTGCTTCAACTATCAAGACAAACTGTCGCCTCAGGAACAACTTTCAGCCTGTGACGGTCTGCTCGTCGACCAAAGTCTCTCACGCGAAGACCGTGCTGATTTCATGCGCAACCGCGGGATTGCGCGGCATAGCCTCGGCCAGTCGGATCGCGCGATCGACGATTACAACCGCGCATTGGAACTCGATCCCAGCGACTCCTATGCGCTCTACAATCGCGGTCTGCTTTACCTCGAAGGCGAGCAATATCAGTTCGCCATCGAAGATTTTGGCCAATCGCTGAAGCTTCGCCCCGACAACACGGAAGGCTATGAGCAGCGAGCCCAAGCCTACGCCGCGACCGGCGCACTGCTCGAAGCGACCGCCGACATCACCCGCGTTCTGCACGACAGGCCTCGGGACGAGTCTATGCTTGTTTGGCGCGCCAACCTTTACGCGGAGCGCGGTGACTTTGCTGCGGCGGAGCGCGACCTTGATGCAGTACGCGGCATAAACCCGTCCAGCGTGCTGCTGCTTCGCGGAGAAGCCATTCTCAGCCTGGCGAAGAAAGATGCGGACGCTGCGCTGGTAAAGCTGCAAGCCGCGCTCGCCCGCGAACCGGGCCATCTGTGGACTCTGAATACGATGGCGAATATTCAGCAGAGCCTCGGCCAGCATGATGAGGCCAAGGCGACCCGCGCCAAGCTGCCGTCCATGGGCCGGGAGGGCCGGCGCTAATCACCACCGCTGGCATCCGCCGCGCCCGCTTCCTACATCCCGGGTCTATCCTCCCGACCGGAACGGAAGTAGAACCTACAGCATGCTGACTCACATCTCCGTCCGCGGCGCGCGCGAGCACAATCTCAAGGACGTGAGCGTCGATATCCCGCGCGATACGCTGACGGTGATCACCGGTCTGTCCGGCTCGGGCAAGTCGAGCCTCGCCTTCGACACCATCTATGCCGAGGGGCAGCGCCGCTACGTCGAGTCGCTTTCCGCCTACGCCCGCCAGTTCCTCGAACTGATGCAGAAGCCCGACGTTGATCATATCGAGGGCCTCTCGCCCGCCATCTCGATCGAGCAGAAGACCACCAGCCGCAACCCGCGATCGACCGTCGCGACGGTCACCGAGATCTACGATTACATGCGCCTGCTCTGGGCGCGCGTCGGCGTGCCCTACAGCCCCGTCACCGGAGAGCCGATCGCTGCGCAGACCGTGTCGCAGATGGTCGACCGCGTCATGGCGCTGCCCGAGGGCACGCGGCTGTATTTGCTCGCTCCCGTCGTTCGCGGCCGCAAGGGCGAATACCGCAAGGAACTGGCCGAGTGGCAGAAGGCGGGCTTCACCCGCGTCCGCATCGACGGCGAGATCCACGAGATCGAGGACGCTCCAGCGCTCGACAAGAAGTACAAGCACGACATCGAGGTGGTGGTCGACCGCCTCGCGGTGAACGCAGACATTGCGACCCGCCTGGCCGACAGCTTCGAGACCGCGCTGAAGCTGGCGGACGGCCTCGCCTATGTCGACCTGGCGGATACTACCGTTGAGGAAGCCACCTCCTCCGTTCGTGCTGAGCCTGTCGAAGCACGTGCCGCAGACGGCACGTCCGAGACACGCCCTTCGACAGGCTCGGGGCGAACGGGCGTGGACGGCGGCAAGATGAAGAATGCCGGCATCCCCGCCAACCGCATCGTCTTCTCCGAACGCTTCGCCTGCCCGGTCAGCGGCTTCACCATCGCCGAGATCGAGCCGCGCCTCTTCTCCTTCAACGCGCCCCAGGGCGCCTGCCCCGCCTGCGACGGCCTCGGCGAGAAACTGATCTTCGACGAGGACCTCGTCGTCCCCAACCACGCGCTTACCATCAAGAAGGGCGCCGTCGTTCCCTGGGCGAAGTCGAACCCGCCCTCGCCTTATTACATGCAGGTCCTCGGCAGCCTCGCGCGCGAATTCGGCTTCAGCCTGGACACGCCCTGGTCCGATCTCCCGCCCGAGATCCAGCAGACGATCCTCCACGGCACCCGCGGCAAGCCCGTCACCCTCACCTTCATCGACGGCAAGAAGAGCTACGACGTCAAGAAGCCGTTCGAGGGCGTCATCGGCAACCTCAACCGCCGCATGCTGCAGACTGAATCCGCCTGGATGAAGGAGGAGCTCGGCAAGTATCAATCCTCCCAGCCGTGCGAGGTCTGCAACGGCGCGCGCCTCAAGCCCGAGGCGCTGGCGGTGAAGGTGGCGATGCAGGACATCAGCCACGCCACCCGCCTATCGGTGGTCGACGCGCTCGCCTTCTTCACCCAGCTCCCCGATCACCTCAACCCGCAGCAGCGCGCCATCGCCGAGCGCATCCTCAAGGAGATCGTCGAGCGCCTCGGCTTCCTCAACAACGTCGGCCTCGATTACCTGAACCTTGACCGCACGTCGGGCACTCTATCCGGCGGCGAGAGCCAGCGCATCCGCCTCGCGTCGCAGATCGGCAGCGGCCTGTCGGGCGTCCTCTACGTCCTCGACGAGCCCTCGATCGGGCTCCATCAGCGCGACAACGACATGCTGCTCGCCACGCTCCGCCGCCTGCGCGATCTCGGCAACACCGTGCTCGTCGTCGAGCATGACGAGGATGCGATCCGCACCGCCGATTACGTCATCGACATGGGCCCCGGCGCGGGCGTCCACGGCGGCCAGATCGTTGCGCAGGGCACCCTTAAGCAGCTTCTCAAATCCAAGGGCTCGGTCACCGCTGACTATCTCAACGGCACCCGCGAAGTCCCCGTCCCCGCGAAGCGCCGCAAGGGCAGCGGCAAGAAGCTGACGGTGCACAACGCCACCGCCAACAACCTCACCGGCGTCACCGCGTCGCTCCCGCTCGGCACCTTCACCTGCATCACCGGCGTCTCGGGCTCGGGCAAGTCGAGCTTCACCATCGACACGCTCTACGCCGCCGCCGCCCGCGCGCTGAACGGCGCGCGCATCCTCGCCGGCAAGCACGACAAGGTCACCGGGCTCCAGCATCTCGACAAGGTGATCGACATCGACCAGTCGCCGATCGGCCGCACCCCGCGCTCGAACCCGGCGACATATACGGGCGCCTTCACCCAGATCCGCGACTGGTTCGCGGGGCTCCCCGAAGCGCAGGCGCGCGGCTACAAGCCCGGCCGCTTCTCGTTCAACGTCAAGGGCGGCCGCTGCGAGGCGTGCCAGGGCGACGGCGTGCTCAAGATCGAGATGCACTTCCTGCCCGACGTCTATGTCACCTGCGACGTCTGCCACGGCGCGCGCTACAACCGCGAGACGCTCGAGGTTAAGTTCAAGGGCCACTCCATCGCCGACGTGCTCGACATGACGGTCGAGGACGCCGCGGAATTCTTCAAGGCGGTGCCCCCGATCCGCGACAAGATGGCGATGCTGGTCGAGGTGGGCCTCGGCTACGTCAAGGTCGGCCAGCAGGCGACGACGCTCTCGGGCGGCGAGGCGCAGCGCGTCAAGCTTGCCAAGGAACTCGCCCGCCGCGCCACCGGCAACACGCTGTATATCCTGGACGAACCCACCACCGGCCTGCACTTCGAGGACGTCCGCAAGCTCCTGGAAGTGCTCCACGCGCTGGTCGAGCAGGGCAACACGGTGGTGGTGATCGAGCACAACCTCGACGTCATCAAGACCGCCGACTGGGTGCTGGACCTCGGCCCCGAGGGCGGCGTGAAGGGCGGCGAGATCGTCGCCGAAGGTACGCCCGAGGTGGTGGCGGCAGAGCCGCGGAGCTTCACGGGCAAATACCTCGCCCCACTTCTCACCAAGCGCGAGGCAGAAGCGGCGGAGTGAAACTATGAACGAGGTGGTATCGAAGTTTTCTTCTTACAACATCTTCAACTATCTCGTTCCTGGCACAGTCCTTTGCCTGTTTCTGCACGGACAGCAATTGATCTATCTCGATCGGATCGACATCGTCGCCAAGCTGGTCGTGTTCTATGTGGTTGGTATGGCAGTCAGCCGCGTGGGCTCACTGATCCTCGACCCCTTGATGAAACGGGCCGGACTGATCCAGCGCTCGAGTTACAACGACTATGTCCGGGCAACCTCGGAAGATAATATGGTTTCCGTGCTGCTTGAAACCAGCAACACCTATCGAACGATGACCGGGGCCTGCGGGATCGGCCTCATCGCCTATCTATTAAGCGCCGTCCTGCCAGAAGCCTGGCTGCGGCACGGCGCGGCAGGCGCAATCTTGATTGCTGCCGCGACCGCTCTCTTCGCATTCGCCTATATCAAGCAAAACCGCTCCATTACTCGGCGTGTAAGTGCCAATAAGGCCATCCGCCCAGCTAATGATCCAGCAACGTCGCCGCGGGAACTGGCGGGATGACCGCTTACCGCCCCGAATTCGAAGCCGGCCTGCGCCTTTTCGCCCGCGCCAGCGAAGCAATGCGGGCACGCGGCTTCCTTCCGCCGGTTCTGGTCGGCGGCGGCGCAGTCGAACTATACACGTTAAGCGCCGTCAGCACCGGCGACTTCGACATTGTCACCGCACGACAGGAAGAGTTTGAGCAGGAGCTACAGCGTCTCGGGTTCACTAAGCCGGGAGGGCCCGGCCATACGCCCTTGGGCTGGTTGCATCCCGAACTGATGCTGGGTTTTGAAGTCGTCTCATCGCTGTTGCTGGATGGCGCCGCCGATCGCGACCGCGTTGTCTTGGTCGATCTCGGCGCTGACGGACGAGCAGCGATCATCTCGGTTGAAGACACGATCGCTGATCGTATGGGCCAATTCGCGTCCGGCGCTGCGCCAGCCATGCTGGATCAAGCGAAGAAGCTGTTCGGCCTTCATGCGGACGTGGACCTGGATTATATGGACGCCCGCATCCGGCACGAAAGCGCAGGCGAATATGGCATCGAAGATCTCAGGGACTGATCGCGCGATCCCTCTTGCGGAGCTTGCCGCGGACATCGCGCGCCGACGTGAGGAAACAGGGATCAACGCCGTGTCCCGCAACAGCGGCACTCGCCGCACTGAAAGCAAGCGCGCGCTGCTGAAGGCGATCGAAGATGCGGGTGGCTGTTGGTAGCCTTACGCTGGTATCGTTTCGTCCAACTCACGTAAGCGCGCTTCGATTTGCGGCATGAGCTGGTAGATACCGGTAAGTTCCGGCATCAGGTGGCGTGTTTCTTCCTTGCCTTCGAACGTTCCGAAGTAGCGGGTGGTGGGCGAATTGAACCACATTCTTGCGATTGTCTTGCGGTTGTTGTCGTCGAGCAGGATCGCGCAATAACTCTTGCTATCCCTGATCGCGATGCGTTTCGGGTTAACAAACCGGGAGGCTATCGCTTGGACAATATGAAATCCACCAAGCTCTTCCTGAGTCGTGACGATACCCTCTTCAGGTAAAGAGATTTCGCCTTCATCTGGCTCGACCATCACAGGAGTGGTAGCGTTCAGCGCGGATGAGAGCCGCTCGTTCACCCGGTCCCGTATCAATGCCCCTATGGTACTGGGAACCAAGCGAGCGATACTTTCTTTGGCCGCCGGTGTGATACGTCCCTCGATCACCCGCCCAGCGAAAAGTCTTACGAACTCGTCGGATGGCTCAGAAAATTCTTGTTCGATGGCTTTCCTGAGCAGTGATTGAAGCTTCAGAATTCCCGCTTCTTGAATTATCTTTTTAATATCAAAGTCGCTTTTACCAAACTTCTCTAGCGTGCGCACATCGCTTGGCTTGATTGCATCCATGCAAAACGTGAAAAATGGTCGCTCGTCCATCTTATTCGGCTTCTCCACATCGGAGAAAAAATGGTAGTTCACACCGTTTGTAAGCACGGCCAAGCGCGCCTCTGTAGTTGAGAAGTACCTGAAAAGCTGTGACGCATGGCTTACATTAAGCTCTGATGTTGATGGTCTACACTCAACCAATATATTCACTTTGCTATCGGCGCAGATGGCGTAGTCTACCTTTTTCACCCTTCTTGATACCAACATCAGCCGTAAATTCTGGGACCACTTCCTCAGGATTGAAAACGTCATATCCAAGAGACTGCAAGAACGGCATTACCAGCGCCGTCTTCGCTGCCTCTTCTGTTAGAAGGACCTCGCGATGTTCGATTGTTCGCTTTTGAAGTTCGGCTAGACGCGTTGCGAGATCCATGTTCCACCCCCCGGTTGACGAACCAAATTCTGTCTAGAGATGTCGCAATCTGCAAGCACTTCCTTTGACAAGCATTTTGGATAGTTGATTTCATCATTCCGACCCTGCCGGCTTCAGCAGCGCCCAGGCCAGCCCCCGCCGCCGCTCGCCTCGCGCAATTCTCTGCGGAACTGTTCACACCGATGCTGATTCGCTATTCAGGGCCGGCGCCCCTATATGTCGCCTGCTACGTTCGCAAATCGACGGTCTTTGGCGCTTTGCGGCACCTTCTTCCTTCTTTCCCTGCTGCCGCGGCACCGGGCGCTCCGGTCATCGGCTCGCCCGTCCGAAACAAGAAGGATACCCCATGGCCAACATCGGCACCGTCAAATTCTTCAACGCCGACAAGGGCTTCGGCTTCATCGCGCCGGACAATGGCGGCCCGGACGCCTTTGTGCACATTTCCGCCGTGGAGCGCGCCGGCTTCATCACGCTGAACCAGAACCAGCGCGTCAGCTACGAGCTGGAGAATGATCGTCGCGGCCGCACCAGCGCGGTCTCGCTCGAAGCCGCGGAATAAGCATCGCGCATCCGCCGGCCGGCGATGGTGCCGGCCGGCGACCTTGAACAGCAAAAGGGAGCCCGCCCCATGGCCGATGATGCAACCGTGTACCGCGCCCGCGCCGCCAGCGAGTTTGCCAATGCCCGCGACGCGACGCTCGATAACGTGCGCGAACGCTGTGAGCGTGCCGCACGGGCGTGGGAGACTATGGCCGATCGTGCCGAGCGCGTCGCCACCCAGCGCACCGAGCGCGAGGCCGCGACGGCGGCGCAGCGGCAGCCGGTCGAGCTCTAGAAGCCGCCCTCGCGGATCGCTTCCATCGCCACAAAGGTGGAGGTGCTGGCGACATGCGGCAGTGTCGAGATCCGCTCGCCCAGGATGTCGCGGTAGTGGCGGATGTCGCGGGTGCGGATCTTCAGCAGGTAATCGAAGCTGCTGGCGATCATGTGGCATTCCTCCACTTCCGCGATGGCCAGCACGCCGCGCCGGAATTCGGCCAGTGCCGCCTCCCTGGTGTCCGACAGCTTCACCTCCGTGAAGGCGACATGGCCCAGCCCCAGCCGCGCGGGATCCACTACCGCCTTGAACCCGCGGATGAAACCGCGGTCGGTCAGCCGCTTGAGTCGGGTCTGGCACGGCGTCTTGGACAGCCCCACGCGCTGCGCCAGTTCGGTAACGGAGATCCGCCCGTCGCTCCTCAGCACCTCGATGATGCGCCGGTCGAACTGGTCGATATCGTCACCGCCAAGAATTGAAACGTCCATTTCGCCTTCTGCCAGGATCATCAACAAGCCGAACGGTCTGCCGGAACAGCAATCATAAGTCGGATTGCCTTGGCGACAATCACTATATCCGGCGCACGTCATCCGCTGGAATCATCGATGCCCACCCTGTCGCCATTGTTCGCCGATTTCGCCCCGCCGGTCCGCCCCGCCACTCCGCTGCGCGCCGCCATCACCGCCGCCA
>NZ_LSKH01000087.1:0-48418 GCF_001557395.1 Sphingomonas sp. CCH5-D11
CCGCCTCAGCCGATCAGAGCCGCGCCGTTCCGGTATAGGCAAACAGCAGATCGGCATCTTCGGAGGCGTGGAGCAGCTCCGGCCCCGTTACCAGCACGCATTCGCCCGCGCGCCAGGCCACGCCGCCGACTACGCCTTCGCCGCGGATCGGCACCAGCCAGCCGGGCTTCCCATCGGGCAGATTGATCTGGCGCTTGCCGCCGTTCCAGCGTTCGAGAACGAATTTGGGCCCTTCCACCAGGATCGTCCGCCCCGGCTCCACCGTGCCGGGCCGAAGCGGCGCGACATACGGTTCGAGATCCGCCACCGCGATGCCGTCATCCAGATGCAGCTCGCGTGGCCGGCCATAATCATAGAGGCGGTAGGTCGTGTCCGAATTCTGCTGCACTTCGATCAGCGTCAGCCCGGCGCCGATCGCATGCACCACCCCGGAATGCGAATAATAGAAATCGCCCGGCTTCACCGGCTTCCAGTCGAGCTTGTCCTCGATCGAGCCGTCGAGCGCGCTGGCCCGCAGTTCCTCCGCCGTCATTTTCTGCTTCGGGCCGATCGCGATGGTCGAATCCGGCTCCGCATCCAGGATCAGCCAGCATTCGTCCTTGCCGCGCGGCAGGCCACGCTTCTGCGCCTCCTCGTCGGACGGATGATCCTGCACCGACAGTTTTTCGCTGGTGAACAGATATTTGATCAGCATCTCCGGCTCTTCGGGATGCGGCGACTGGAACCACACCTCCCCGATCGGCTCGCCTTCGGGCGCCGGGTCGGGAAAGCCGGGGTATAATTTGTGTCTGCCCCACGGCTTTTCGACGCGCTTGGTGGCCAGCAAGGTTGCAGTCATGTGGATCCCCGCAAAGATGGGCTTTGTCTCTAACTCGTGAACGCCGTCCGAACCAATGCGTTTCCCGCCAGATCACGCCTTGCGCGTTTCAGCATTGTTCGCATGCGCGGCCCTGCGCTAAAGGCCCCCTCGATGCGTAACATTCCGTCTCGCCCACTCGTCGCCCTGCTGCTCGCGGCCATGGCTCTGCCGATCGCCGGTTGCGCCCGTAACCGCACCGGTGGCGACCTTCCCTATGTCGCGCGCGATGTGGGCACGCTGTACAGCGCCGCTCGGCAAAAGCTTGACCAGCGCCAGTATAAGGTTGCCGCCGCGTTGTTCGACGAGGTGGAGCGCCAGCATCCTTATTCCATCTGGGCGCGCCGCGCGCAGCTGATGGGGGCGTTCAGCAACTATCTGGCGCGCAACTATACCGAGGCAATCCAGGGTGCGCAGCGGTTCCTGTCGGTTCACCCCGGCAATCGCGATGCGCCTTATGCTTATTACCTCATCGCGATGAGCTATTACGAGCAGGTCAACGACGTTACGCGCGATCAGAAGATCACGGCGCAGGCGCAGGACGCACTGGGTGAGCTCACGCGCCGCTATCCCAACACCCGCTACGCCGCCGATGCCCGGCTGAAGATCGATCTCGTGCGCGATCACCTTGCGGGCAAGGAAATGGAGATCGGCCGCTTCTACGAGCGTCGCGGCCAGTGGCTTGCCGCCACCCTGCGCTTCCGCCGCGTGGTCGACGAATATCAGACAACGACGCACACGCCCGAGGCGCTGATGCGCCTGACCGAGACTTATCTGGCGCTCGGCGTGCGTGAAGAGGCGAAGCGGGCTGCGTCCGTGCTGGGTGCCAATTATCCGGAAACCTGGTGGTACCAGCGCGCCTTTGATCTCCTGGGCGAGAACCCGGCGCAGACGGTTCGCCCGCTTGCTCCCGGGGAGCAGGTGATCCCGCAGGCCACGGTGCCCAAGCCGGAAACGCCGATTCGCAAGGAAGTGGAGGTGCTGCCGGTCGACAGCGCGCCGACGCCGCGCGCGGAATCGCCCGGTGCCCCCACCCCGGCCACGCCGTCGGGCGGCGCCGGTGCCACGCCGGCCGGCAACAATCCGTCCACCGCCACGCCCACCGGCGTTCAGCCCGGCGCGCCGCCGACGTCGTCGAGCGACGTGCCGCAAGACCAGTGAGGCACCGCCCGGCTCGCCGGGCGTTCGCCCCTTCATGCTGACCGCGCTCTCGATCCGCGACGTGGTGCTGATCGAGGCGCTCGACCTCGAATTCGGCGCCGGCCTTGGCGTGCTCACCGGAGAAACGGGTGCCGGCAAGTCCATTCTGCTGGACGCGCTCGGCCTTGCGCTGGGCGGACGCGGCGACAGCGGGCTGGTCCGCCACGGCTCCACCCAGGCCAGCGTCACCGCCACGTTCGAGGCGCCGGCCGATCTCGCCACTTTGCTTTATGAGAACGGCATCGATGCGGAGCCGGGCGAGCCCTTGATCGTCCGCCGTGTCGTGAAGGCCGATGGCGGCAGCCGCGGCTTCGTCAACAATCAGCCCGCGTCCGCGGCGCTCTTGCGGGAGCTTGGCGCGCGGCTGGTCGAGATCCACGGCCAGCATGACGACCGCGGCCTGCTCAATCCGCGCGGCCACCGCAATCTGCTGGACACGTTCGCCCGGATCGACACCGCCACGGCAAGCGCCGCATGGCAGGCGTGGCGGGGGGCGGAAACGACGCTGGCCAGCGCGCGGGAAGAGATTGAGGCGGCAGCGCGCGACCGCGAGTGGCTGGACCACGCCGTCGCCGAGCTTGATGCGCTGGCACCACAGCCGGGCGAGGAAGAAACGCTCGCCGAACGCCGCCGCACGATGCAGCGGTCCGAGAAGATCGCCGAGGATCTGAACGCGCTGATCGACGCGCTGGAAGGCTCGGACGGCGCCCTTGCCCGCATGCGCCAGGCCGCGCGCATCCTGGACCGCATCTCTGCCGATCATTCCGCACTGGCTGAGGCGCTGACGGCGCTCGACCGCGCGGTGATCGAGGCTGGCAATGCTGGCGAGCAGGTGAGCGAGGCGATGCGGGCGCTCGCCTTTGATCCGCGGGCGCTTGAGGACGATGAGGCGCGGCTGTTCGAATTGCGCGGCATGGCGCGCAAGCACCGCGTGCAGCCGGACGATCTCGCCGCCCTCGCCGAAGAGCTTCGCGCCCGGCGCGAGCGGCTGGAGGCCGGGGAGGAAGGGATCGCCGCGCTCGAGGCAAAGGCAGCCGCCGCGCGCCAGGTCTATGCCACCGCCGCCGCCACGCTGTCGCAGGCACGCGCCGCCGCCGCGCAGCGGCTCGACATCGCCGTGGCGGCCGAATTGCCCCCGCTGAAGCTCGATTCCGCCCGGTTCCGCACCGCCGTCGCGCTTTTGCCGGAGGAGCAATGGGGCCCGATGGGCCAGGACCGGGTCGAGTTCGAGATCGCCACTAATCCCGGCGCCCCCTTCGGCCCGCTTATCAAGATCGCCTCGGGGGGCGAGCTGTCGCGCTTCATCCTGGCGCTGAAGGTCGCGCTGGCGGAAGAGGGCGGCGCGGCGACCATGATCTTTGACGAGATCGACCGCGGTGTCGGCGGCGCGGTGGCTTCCGCTATTGGCGAGCGGCTCCACCGCCTGGCGCAGCAGACTCAATTGCTGGTCGTCACCCACTCGCCGCAGGTCGCCGCGCGCGGCGCCGAGCATTTGCTGATCGCCAAGCGCAACGACGGCGTCGTCACCCGCACCGGCGTGCGTCAGCTCTCTTCGGCGGAGCGGCGTGAGGAAATCGCCCGAATGCTGTCGGGCGCGACCATCACCGAGGAAGCGCGCGCCCAGGCCGATCGCCTGATCGAAACGGCGTAAGGACGCGTTAGCGCGAAGCCTGTCATCGGTGTAAGGGCGCGCCGATGATCCGCCTCAGTGAATTGAAGCTGCCCCTTCACCATGCCGACGAAGCGCTCCCGGCTGCCATCTGCCGCCGCTTGCGGATCACCCCGCGCGAGTTGATCCGCTTCACGGTCGCCCGGCGCGGCCATGACGCGCGCGACAAGAGCAACATCAGCCTCGTCTATTCGGTTGATGTCGCGGTCAAGAACGAAGGCAATGTGCTCGCGCGGTTCCGCAAGGATCGCGACGTGCAGCTCACGCCGGACACCCGTTACCACCCGCCGGTCACCGCCCCCGTCGATGCGCCCCGGCCGGTCGTCATCGGCGCTGGCCCGTGCGGCCTCTTTGCCGCGCTGATCCTCGCGCAAGCTGGCTTCCGCCCCATCGTGCTGGAACGCGGGAAGGTGGTGCGCGAACGCACCAAGGACACCTGGGGCCTGTGGCGCCGCAGCGAGTTGAACCCCGAATCCAACGTGCAGTTCGGCGAAGGCGGCGCCGGCACCTTCTCGGACGGAAAGCTCTACAGCCGCATCAAGGATCCCCGGCACCTCAATCGCAAGGTGCTGACCGAGTTCGTGAAGGCCGGCGCGCCGCCCGAAATCCTGACGGAGGCGCACCCGCACATCGGCACCTTCCGCCTCGTCACCATGGTCGAAAGCATGCGTGCCTCGATCGAGGAACTCGGCGGGGAGTATCGTTTCTCCACCCGCGTCGACGGTCTCGACATCGAAACCGATGGCTCGGGCAACCGCAGGCTTCGCGGCCTTCACCTTCACAATGGCCAATATCTCGCCGCCAGCCATGTCGTCCTGGCGATCGGCCATAGCGCGCGCGACACCTTTGCCATGCTGCTGGACGCCGGCGTCCATGTGGAGGCGAAGCCGTTCTCGATCGGCGTCCGTATCGAACACCCGCAATCCTGGATCGACCGTTCGCGCTTCGGGCACGAGGCCGGCAACCCGATCCTGGGCGCAGCCGAATATCACATCTCGCACCATTGCTCGAACGGGCGCACCGTCTACAGCTTCTGCATGTGCCCCGGTGGCACGGTGGTCGCCGCCACTTCGGAAGAGGGCCGCGTCGCCACCAACGGCATGAGCCAATATTCCCGCAATGAGCGCAACGCCAACTCGGGCTTCGTGGTCGCGATCGATCCGGCGCGCGACTATCCGGGCGATGCCCTCGCCGGCATCCGGCTCCAGCGTCATTGGGAAGAGCGCGCCTTTGTCCTGGGTGGCAGCAACTACAAGGCGCCGGCACAGCGCGTGGGCGATTTCCTGGCCGGCCGGGCCTCCACCTCACTCGGCACCGTCGTTCCGTCCTATCGCCCGGGCGTCAACCCGACCGACCTTGCCGAATGCCTGCCCGATTTCGCAGTGGCAGCGATGCGTGAGGCACTTCCGGTGTTCGGCCGGCAGATTAAGGACTATGACCATCCCGATGTGGTGATGACCGGCGTCGAAACGCGCACGTCCTCCCCGGTCCGCTTCACCCGCGGCGAGGATGGGCACAGCCTCAACACGATCGGCCTCTTCCCCGCGGGCGAGGGCGCCGGCTATGCCGGCGGGATTCTCTCGGCGGCGGTAGACGGGATCAAGACGGCGGAAGCCGTCGCTTGGAGCATCGTCGGGGGATGACGCTTCTCCTGTTCAACAAGCCTTATGGCGTGCTCAGCCAGTTCACCGACCGCAGCATGTCGGAGGCGCGCGCCACGCTGTCCGACTATATCGACCGGCCCGGCGTCTACCCTGCCGGGCGCCTTGATCGCGACAGCGAGGGCCTGCTGCTGTTGACCGACGATGGCCGCCTGCAGGCCCGCATCGCCGATCCGAAGTTCAAGCTGCCCAAGACCTATCTCGTGCAGGTGGAGGGCGATGTCGCGGACGACGCCCTCGCCCGCCTGCGCGGCGGCGTCACCCTGAAGGACGGCCCGACCCGCCCTGCCGAGGTCGAGCGGATCGACGATCCGGCCTTGTGGCCACGCGATCCGCCGATCCGCTATCGCGCCGCCATCCCCGATTGCTGGCTTTCGCTGACGATCCGGGAAGGTCGCAACCGGCAGGTTCGCCGGATGACCGCCGCGGTCGGCCACCCCACCCTTCGCCTTGTGCGCTGGAGCATCGGCGACTGGACGCTGGCCGATCTGCCGCCGGGGCAGTTTCGCCACGCATGAAGATCTTTTTCGACGGTGGCCTGCGCCCCGCTCCCGCCGGCATGGAGCTGGCGGTCGTCGCTGCCGGTCGCAGCCATGTCGAGCGCGGCCTCGGCCCCGGCACCAGCATGGAGGCGGAGTGGCTGGCGCTGATCGCCGCCATGCGGCTGGTGGAGCGCCTGTCGCTCACTGACGCCGTTCTCCTCGGTGACGCCGCCGCCGTGATCGCGCAGGCGAATGGCACCATCAAGGTGCCGCGCGCCCATGTCGATCATCACGCCGCCTATCTGGCGCTGCCCCGCCCAGCGCGTTTCCGCCTCCGCCATATCAAGCGGACGCAGAACCTCGCCGGGATCGCGCTTGCGAAGGGCTGATCCGCCCTCAGCCGCGCTCTTCCCCGCATAGCCAGGCGGCGCAGGCGAGATCCTGAACGATGCTGCCCAGCGACTTGTACAGCGTCACGTCCTCGCCCGAGGTCCGGCCCGCGAGTGTCCCGGCAAATACCTCGCCAATCTCGCCCAGCACATGATGGTCGTCCACCAGGCCTTCCGCCTTGGCGCGCAGGAACTCCGCCCCCTGGTTCAGCACGCCGGCGCGGTGATCGGCGAAGAAACGGCTTCGCACCACCAGATCAGTCGCAATCTCCGCCGGCCCCGCCCGGCTTGATCCAACCGCGTTGATGTGCGCGCCGGGCCGAACGTCGCTGGCGCTCAGGATCGGCTCCGGCGCGGCGGTGACGGTGCAGATGATCCCCGCATCCGCCACCGCCTCGCGCACCGATGCCGCCACGTCGCACCCCAGTTCCTCCGCCAGCGCGGCGGCCTTGCGCGCGTCCCGGCCCCAGATCGTCACCCGCTGCAATGGTCGCACGGCGCGGATCGCCAGGATGTGGCGCTGCGCCTGCTCGCCCGTCCCCAGCACCGCCAGATGATCCGCGTCGCCACGCGCCAGCGCCTGTGTCGCCGCGGCGGATGCCGCCGCGGTGCGGATCGCCGTCACTTCTCCCGCGTCCACGACTGCGCTCGGCGCACCGCTCTCACGGTCGAACGTCACGATCAGCCCCTGGTGCGACATGCCGCCACGCGCGACGTTGCCGGGAAAGACGCTGACCAGCTTGGCGCCAAATGGCCCGGCGTCCAGCGCCCCCGGCATCACGCCAAAGGCATTCTCTCCGTCCAGATCGATGATGCCGCGAAGCAACTGGCGCGTCCGCCCTTGCGACAGCGCGATCATCGCCTCGCGGACCAGCGGCACCGCCACGTCGTAGCGCAGCCGCTCGGCAACCTCGCCCGCATCGATGAACCGGATGCTCATGCCGCCACCGCTTCGCGCGTGATCCGTCCCCGGAACCAGCGGATCAGCAGACTGGCATTGAAGAGCATGACCATTCCATAAATATTCTGCGTCACCGCCAGCGGCAGGCTCTCCAGCACGGTCAGCGTCAGGAACAGCGCCAGCGTCGCATTCTGCACGCCCGTCTCGATCGCCAGCGTCATGCGATCGCGCGCATTCAGCCCCAGCACCCGCCCGACCATCAGCCCAAAGGCCATGGCTGCGATGTTCAGCGCATAGATCGCCGGCGTCGCCGCGATCAGATTCTGCACCACCATGTCGAAGCTGACGACAACGGAAAAGCCGATCACCGCCACCAGCACGACGAACGCGGTGGGTCGCAGCCGCTGTGCGATGCGTGCCGCCGCCTCCGGCGCAAACCGGCGCACCACCATGCCCAGTGCGATCGGCGCCAGCGTGATCCGCGCCAGCTGCCCCATGGTGCTGACGATATCGAGCTGCGGCACCGTCGCGCCCGTCCCGCCCAGGAACCATGGCACCGCCCAGCGCAACAGGATCGGAATCGTGAACACAGTAACCACGCTGGTCATCAGCGTCAGCACCACCGCCAGCGCCAGATTACCCCGCCCGACGAACGTCAGCGCGTTGGATGTCGTGCCCGCCGGGCAGATGGATATGATGAACAGCCCCAGCGCCAGCTCCGGCGGCAGGCCGAACAGCGCGCCGACGGTGAGGCCAAGCAGCGGCAGCACCACCAGATGCGTGGCAAAGCCCGCCGCCGCGGCCCGGCCGCCCGAAAGGATCGCCGCAAAGTCCCGCAGCGCCAGCGTCAGCCCCATGCTGAACATGATCAGCGCCAGGCCGCACGGCACCAGCGCCTGATTGACGAAGGCGATCGCCTCCGGGCTCATGCGCCCCACACGTCGCCGGCGTAGCGGTGGAAGTTCGTCCCCATGACCTTCTCGATCCGCGCCGCCTTATGGCCCCGCTGCTCCAGCAACCCGATCAGCTTTTTGAACTGCCCCGGCCCGCTCAGATCCTCCACGAAGGGAAGCGTGTCAGGGTTCTCGCCCTTGGCTCCGATCCCCGCCGCGCGGCGTTCCGCAATCTCCTGCCGGATCGCGGCGCGGTAGGCGGCCATGTCGTCCACCGCGGTGGTGCCGCCATCGGTACCGAACCCGACATGATCCTCGCCGCACACGTTGATGGCATGTTCGATATGGGCGACCACGTCGGCCGCGCTGGCGACGCTCCGGGGATTGAGGAACGGCATGAAATAGATGCCGACGAAGCCGCCGCGTTCCGCCACCAGCCGCAGCTCCGCATCGGTCTTGTTGCGCGGCAGATCGGTCAGCGCGCGGCAGCCCGTGTGATTGATGGAGATCGGCTGGGCGGAATGGCGCGCCGCCTCCAGGCAGGTACGCTCGCCGCTGTGCGACAGGTCCACCATTACGCGATTGGCGTTCAGCCGCTCGATCACCGTGCGGCCAAAGGCGGTCAGTCCGCCATTGTCCGGCGCCATCGATCCGCTGCCCACCTTGTTGGCCGGATTGTAGGTCAGCTGGATCACGCGCACGCCAAGATCGGCGAAGGTGTCGACGCGACTGGCGTCATCGCCCAGCATGGTCGTGTTCTGGAAGCCGTAGATCACGCCGATCCGGCCGGTGTCGCGCGCGCGCAGGATGTCCGCCGCGGACGTCACCTTGATCAGCGCCTCCGGCCGCGCGCGGATGCGCCGCTCCCACACGCCGATCTCCCGCACCGTCAGCGTAAAGGGTTCGTCCGGTCCCGACACATGGCCCAGCGTGATGTTGATCGCGTCCATGCCCGATGCGCGCGCATCCGCGATCACGCGGTCGCTCAGCAGGCTCCGCGGCTCCACCGGCACCGCCCCATCGCCGCGCCGCGCGTTCGGATCACTGAAGCCGCCCAGCGCATTTACGATCAACATGTCGCGCTTGCCGCGCGCCTGCGCCGCTGTCGGCAGGGCACTCACGGCAACGGCAGCGCCGGCAAGCTGAAGAAAGGAACGTCGATCAGTCACGGCCCAGCTCCTCCGCAGTCACCGGCTTGAATTCCTCGCGCCCGTACGTGCGGCCGCGCTTCACCGTCATCACCACGCTGCGCATGTTCCCGATGTCGGCCAGCGGATCGCGGGCTAGCACCACCATATTGGCAAGCTTGCCCGGCGCGATGCTGCCCATGTCGCTTTGCTGCCCCATCGCCTGCGCCCCGACGAGGGTGGCCGAACGGATCGCCTCCGCCGGCTTGAACCCGGCTTTCGATACCAGCAGCTCGATCTCGTCGAACAGGGCCGGATAGGGCGCGCCCGCTTCCGTGTCGCCATCGGTCCCGGCGGAAATCTGGACCCCCGCCTTGTGCGCCTGCGCGGTCAGCGCGGCGGCGAGATCGAGCGAGCAATAGGCCGGCGCCCCGCCCTTCTGCGCACGCTTCTCGCCCTCCTGATACACCCGCAGCGTGGCATCCAGCAGCATGCCGCGTTCGCGCATGGTGGCGAACAGCCCCGCCATCACCCGATTGTCGCGCGCCATGAACGGCGCAGGGTCGATCGCCACGCGCTGCTGATAGGTGGCGGGCCGCTTCTCCACCGCCTGATAGGCCAGGTAGCAGCTGTGCGACACGACGTCCGGCCCGGCGGCGATCACGTCGGCCGGCGGGGTCGGAAATACCATGCCATGCGCCCACACCTGCATGTTCTGGCGATGTGCCTCCTGCGTGATCCGGGCGATCAGATCGGCCGGCAGGTTGGCGTAGATCTTGATCGCGGTGGCCCCCGTGCCCTTCGCGCGCGCAACCGCGAGCGGCAGGTCGGTCTGGTGATCGATCGCCTGCATCCACGCGCCGGTTCCGGGCTTCACCCCGGCGCTGACGGCCAAGGTTCGCGGATCATCGAAGAAGCTCGGCCCGGCAAACAGCGCGGCGTAATAAAGGTCAGGCGAGGCGATCTCCCCCACCAGGGCGGCGCGCGCGATCTCGGCCACCGATCGCAGGTCATCGGCCATGATCCGCGTGCCGGTGACGCCGCTGTAGAGATCCCGCCGCATCAGCGCCTCGGCGCGGCGGCGGTTCGGCGGCGTCGCGATATGCTGGTGGCTGTCGATCAGCCCGGGCAGCAGATAGCGGCCGGTGAGGTCAACGATGCGCGCGCCCTTCAGCATCTCCGGCGTAACCTTCGCATCGGGCACGACCGCCTCGACCCGTTCGCCGCGCGTCACCACGGTCATTCCGCGCGATGCGGCGCTGCCGGTGCCGTCGATCAGCGTGGCATGGCGATAGATGGTCGCCGGCTTGGGCGCGGCGGATGGCGCACCTGCGCTGGCCATCGTCGGCATGGCCACCGCCAACGCCGCCACCAGAAACTTCAACCGCATCTACTCCCCCTGCTCCCCCGGGCGAACCGCACCGATCGCGGCTTCGCCCTTTCCCCAGCTTCGCGCGTACGGCACCGCTGCGCCAGCGCCATAACGCTTCCTCGCCGATGCAGTGGCTGCATGACCAGCACCGGGCAAGCCGCGCCCGGTCAGAAATTTCGCTTTTCAGCCCCTGTTCTTTGTCACATTAGCGAACAAAGGTGCGAAGTGTGAACATCTGCAACGGGGGGATATGAATGTCGGCACTGCTTTTGGCTCTGGCGCTGGCGGGATCGCCAGCCACTTCGCCCGCTCGCCCGGCCGAGCTTCAGATGCCGGCGATCCTGCCGCTCGAGCGGCGCGCCGAAACCGAGGACCGTTGGCTGAAGCTGCGCTTCGAACAGGTCCTCCCCACGCTGATGCGGCGCGACAAGGTGCAGATGTGGGTGCTGGTCGCCGGCGAGTATAACGAAGATCCGGTGATGGCGACGATGCTGCCGGCCACCTGGCTCCACGCGCGCCGCCGCACCATCCTCGTCTTCTTCGATCCGGGCGAGGGCAAGCCGATCGAGAAGCTGGCGCTCGCCCGCTATCCGGTCGGCGACTTCCAGCCGGCCTGGAACCCGGACGAGCAGCCCGATCAATGGGCGGAGCTGGCCAGGATCATCGCTGAGCGCAATCCCGCAACCATCGCGCTCAACCGATCGGAGGGTTTCCCGCTCGCCGACGGCCTCAGCTCCACCCATTATGAGGCAATCGTCCGCGCACTCGGCCCTGACATGGCGAAGCGCCTCGTCTCGCACGAACGGCTCGCGCTCGGCTGGCTGGAGACCCGCATCCCGGAGGAGATGGCGAGCTATCCGATCGTCTCGCGCATTTCGCATTCGATCATCGAGGAGGGCTTCTCCGAACGCGTCATCACCCCGGGCGTCACCACCTCCGACGATGTCGTCTGGTGGTTCCGCAATCGCATCAACGCGCTCGGGCTGGACACCTGGTTCCAGCCCAGCGTCGCGATCCAGCGCGCCGACGGGGGCAAGTTCAGCGTGCAGGAGATGGGCCACCGCGGCGACACGATCATCATGCCGGGCGACATGCTGCACGTCGATTTCGGCATCACCTATCTCGGTCTCAACACCGACATTCAGCGGCTCGCGTATGTCCTGAAGCCGGGTGAGACACAGGCGCCCAAGGGCCTGCGCGATGGCATGGCGGCGATGAACCGCGTGCGCGCCGCCACCATCGCGGCGCTGAAGCCGGGCCGCACCGGCAATGAGGTGCTGGCAGCCGCACGGCGCCAAGTGGAAGCCGAGGGGATCGACGGCACGATCTATTCACACCCGATCGGCTATCACGGCCACGGCGCCGGCACCTGGATCGGCGCCTGGGAAAGCCAGAAGCCGGCGCCCGGCCGCGGCGATTATAGCATCGATCCGAACACCGCCTGGTCGATCGAGCTGAATGCGCAGGCGAACGTGCCCGAATGGGGCGGCCAGAAGGTCCGCTTCATGCACGAGGAAGACGGCTTCCTCTCACCGGACGGCACCTTCCGCTTCCTCGACGGCGGGCAGGAGGAATTCATCCTCCTACCACGCCCCTAGGCCACAAACGCTTCGTCCGCGCGGCCCAAACACAGGCAAAAACGATACTAATCACCAAAACTTCGTCACCCCGGCCCTGTGCCGGGGTCCAGGTTTCCGCGCATCCTCCCGCTTAAGGTCTGCGGCACGCTGGATGCCGGGACAAGCCCGGCATGACGGGTCGGATGATGCACAACTTCCCCGTTATCCTGACATTCGATCTAACTCTCGCAACTCTACCACCAAAAAGAAGGGCCTCACCCGTCGCCGGATGAGACCCAGTTTTGGGCAAGGGAGTTAACCGCCGGCGCCGCCTCAGCGCGCGTCGATCAGGTGAAACTTGGTCTGCCGGCCATCGATGTAGCGGACAGTTTGGCCGTCGAAGAAAGCGTCCTCTTCCGTCTTGAAGTCGACCATCTGCCCGCCCCACTCGGGCACCGCCTTGGTCGCCATCAGCTCGATCGACCAGGCGATGTTCGGCCGCAGCTTGTATTCGCCGGTCGGCACGAACTTCTGCTCTTCCGACAGGCCGATCGAGCTGCCCGCACCATGGCCGTGATAGCCGATCGGGTGCGAATAGATCGTCGGCTTCAGCCCCGCCGCAATCGCCTTCGCACGCGCGCGGTTCAGCACTTCATTGCCGGTCACGCCGACGCGAAACTCGCTGGTCACCGCATCCTGAACGAGGTTGTTGTCGCGAAGTCCCGCCTTCAGCCCGGCCGGCACGTCCGTCTCGCCGTCGCGCAGCACATAGGCGACATGCTGCGTATCCGTGCTGAAGTTCAGGTAGTGAATGCCGAAGTCGACGCGCAGCATGTCGCCCTTCTGGATCACGCTCGCCTTTTCGCGCAGCACGCCCGGCACGCCTTTGCGCGTCACTTCCACCGAAGGGTGGAACCACGATGCCAGGCCAAGGTCCGCGACGCGCTGGCGATACCACCACACGAGATCCTCGTTGGTCGTCACGCCCGGCTTCACCACCGCGGCCGAGAAGCCTTCGCCGATGATCGCATGCGCCACGCGCACGATCTCGGGATAGACCTTCATCTCTTCCGGCGTGCGCGTCTCCAGCCAGCCGATGGCCAGTGGATAGCCGGAGACGATGCGCCCCTGCTGCTCGGGCGTCAGCGCCTTCATCAGGTCGGTATACTGGCTGTGGGTCAGGCCATCGCCGAACGCCGTCAGGGAGGAGATGTTGAGCGCGATCTTCTTCGGGTTGCGCTCGGCGATCAGCTCGCGGACGCTCGCGAACTGGTCGGGCTGCTTCTCCATGTCCCACACCGGCTGGTACAGGGCGCCCATGCCGTGCTTGCTGACGACCAGCCGCTCGATCGGCTTGCCCTCGCCCGGATCGAAATAGATGAGGATCGTCCGACGCCGCGCCCGCAAATTGGTCGCGTTCAGCATGGTCGAAACGACCGGGTCCTCCAGATACTCCCGCGCGATCAGCACCCACATGTCGATGCCATTCTCGCGCATCAGCTGCGGCAGCACCGTCTGGAAGCGGCGCTCCAGCCAGGCGTCGCGCAGCTGCGCCTGATCGCGCAGGCTCATGATCTTCGGCAGTGCCGGCGACATGGACTGTTCTTCCTGCGCCATCGCTGCGGGCGCGAGCGCCATCATGGCGAACGCCGCAGCGCCGCCCAACAGGCTCTTCATTCCTGGCATCACGCCCTCCCCTTCTATCCGAATGGCTTGTCGAGCGAGGATGGCGGCTGCGTGAAGAAGCGCGGCCCCTGCTCGGTCATGAAGAAACAATCCTCGATGCGGATGCCGAACTTGCCCGGCAGGTAGAGGCCCGGCTCGTTCGAAAAGCACATGCCCGGCGCCAGCGGCGTGGTTTCGCCATGCACCAGGTTCACCGGCTCGTGCACGTCGAGGCCGATGCCATGGCCGGTGCGATGCGACAGGCCCGGCAGGGCGTAGCGCGGACCGTAACCCAGCTTCTCGTAATAGCGGCGCACGGCATCATCCACGCTGCCCGCCGGCGCGCCGACCTTCGCCGCCTCCATCGCCACCGTCATCCCCTGGCGCATATGGCCGAACACGCGCCGCTGCTCCGCCGTCGGCTCACCGAAGACGAAGGTGCGGGAAATGTCGGAGACATAGCCGTGCACGCTGCAGGTGCAGTCCATCAGCACGACGGTGCCTTCGGAGACCTTCAGTCGCTCCTTGGACCCATGCGGCAGTGCGCTGCCCGGCCCCACCTGCGCGCTGCTCGACGCGCGCTGGCCACCGTTGCGGGTGAGTTCCCGCTCCATGATCGCGTTGATCTCATTGCCGGTCATGCCCGCCTGCACCTGGCCATAAGTGGCGCGATAGGCGGCGATCATGATGTCGTTTGCCCGCTGCATCAGCGCGATTTCGGCCGGGCTCTTGATCATGCGCAGCGCATTGACCGGCGCGGCGCCCGATACCGTCTTCAGGTCCGGCAGCAGCCGGCGGACGCCATCGACGATGAAGAAGCGCGTCGTCTCCTCTACCGCCAGCGTGCCGGCGTCGAGCTTCTTCTCCTTCAGCCACCCCGCGATCACCGCAAAGGGGCTTTCGTCCTCCTGCCACACGCGCACCTCGCCCGGCACGTCCAGCATCTCGCGGATCGAAGGCTCCTCGAAGAAGGGCGTAACGATCAGCACCGGGCCATCGGCGGGGATCACCGCCGCGGTGGTCCGCTCGCTGCGCCACCAGTCGACCCCGGTGAAATAGACGAGGCTCGATCCCGCCTCGACCAGCAGCGCCGACAGGTTGCGCCGGCGAAGCTCCGCCTGCATCCGCGTCAGCCGCGCCTCGCGCTCGGCCCGGCTGATCGGCGCGACGGGGGTAAGCGACGCTGCCGCCGCGCCCTGCCCGGCGAACGCCGCGCCCGGCAGCGCCGCAAGCGCGCTCCCCGCCGCCGCGCCGCGCAGCACGTCGCGTCGTGCCAGCGCGCCGATCACTTGCGACCTCCCAGGTCGCGCAGCAGCACGTCCCAATAATCGAGCTGCTTCAGATACGCCGCGATCGGCACGCGCTCGTCCGTCCCATGGGCGCGGGAATCGTCCGCCCCCAGCGCCAGCGCGCCCGCGCCATAGGTCGGGATGCCGGCGCTGCGGAATTCGCGGCCGTCGGTGCCGCCGGAAGACATGCTCGGCTTCAGCGTCACGCCCGGATAGGTCGCGTCCATCGCCTTCTGGAGCCGGGCGAACAGCGCTGGATTGACCGGTGACACCGGGCTCTCGACGCCTTCGCCGACCAGCGCCACGCTCAGCTTGTCGTCACCGATGGTCTGCGCGATCCTCGCCCGCACATCCTCCACCTTGGTGCCCGGGAAGATGCGGCAGTTCACGTTCGCGGTCGCATTCTGCGGCAGCGCGTTGGGCGCATTGCCCGCCTGAAGCATGGTCGCCACACAGGTCGTCCACAGGATGTTCGCCTGGTGCGGGTATTTCTCCGCCACCGTGCGCGCCGCCGCATCGTTCGGGTTCGCCAGCAGCGTGGTCAGCGCATTGCCCAGCTCGCCGCCCTTCTCCTTCGCCATGTCGGCGACCATGATGCGGGTGATCTCGTTGAATTCGACCGGGAAGCGAAGCGCCTCCAGCTTGGTCAGCGCGCGGGCGAGATCGTAGATCGCATTGTCGGCGCGCGGCGCGGAGCTGTGCCCGCCGGGGTTCTTCGCGGCGATCACATAATTGGCGTAGGTCTTCTCGGCCGCCTGGATGTTGAAGCGATATTTGCCGTCCGCGCCGATCTGCCCCGATCCGGCGTCGGAATTCAGCGCGAACTCGGCGCGCGAGACGAGCGGATGCTTGGTCAGCGCCCGCGTCGTCAGCATGCCGGTCTCCTCGTCGCCCGAGAAGGCGAGCAGCAGGTCACGCTCCGGCACGAAGCCCGCGCGCTTCAGGCGAATGAAGCTCGCGACCAGCGCGGTCACGCCGGCCTTGTTGTCGGTCGAGCCGCGCCCGTAAATGTACCCGTCCTTCTCGGTCGGCACATAGGGGTCGGTGGACCAGTTCTCCTTCAGCGCATCGACCACGTCCATGTGGCCGAGGAACGCGATTGGCTTCGCGCCCGGATTGCGCCCGGCATAGCGCACGACGAGGCCCGCGGTCTTCTCGCCATCGATCTCGACCGGCACGGTCATGATCTCGTCCGCCTTGAAGCCCGCCTCGCCCAGCCGCGCCGAATATTTCTCGATCAGCGCCGGCACCTGCCCGCGCCCTTTGGCGGTCGGCGTGGCGATCGCCTCTTCCAGCATCTGGCGTGCCATCGCCCGGTCGGCGTCGGTCACGGGCGCGGCCGTAGCCGCCATGGCACCCGATGACAGGACAAGCGCCATCGCGGCACCGGCACACCAACGCAATTTCATGATCATTCCCCACCCAAAAAGATGCCGGAGGCGCTACCTTGCGCCCCCGGCCGTTGGCAATGTTTCCTCAGAAGCCAACCGATGCGCTGAGGAACAGGTACCGTCCCGTCGCATCGTAGAATTGCGGATAGGTGTTGCCGTTGCCGCCGTCCTCGATCGCCGCGGTGGTGGTCAGCGGCGGATCCTTGTCGAACAGGTTGTTGATGCCCGCGCGGAAGGTGAAGTCCTTGCGCACCTCGAACGAGGCCGCGAGGTCGAAATAACTGCGCGCGCCCAGTTCGCGGTTCACTTCGGAGAAGCTGCCCGTCAGTGCCGGCTGGTCGCTGGTCTGCGCGATCTTCACCGACGAGACGTAGCGCCACGTCGCGGTCAGGCTGAACCGGTCGGCCGGTGCCCAGGTGGTCATGAACTTGTGGCGCCATTCCGGGCGCGGACGACCGCACAGGCCGGCATAAAGGCCCTTGCACTCATAGATGTCGCTCTCGGGCGAATTGGGCAGCGGCACCGTCTTGTAGGAGTCGAGATAGGTGCCAACCAGGTTGAAGTTCAGGCGACCGGCATTGAGCCCCAGGTCGTTCAGGTTCATGCGGTAATCGACCACCACGTCGACACCCTTGGTCTGCAGCGAGCCGGTGTTGACGTTGAAGCGCCGGAAGTAACCGTTCTCTCCCTGCCACAGCGATCCGCTTTGCGGGCTGCGCTGGATCAGGCTGCAGAAATAGGGATCGCCATTCGCCAGGCAGTTGGCGATCGACAGGTTCGGGTTGACGCTGCCGACCAGGTTCTCGACCTCGATGTCGAAATAATCGACCGAGATGGTCAGGCCCCGCACGAAGCGCGGCTCGAACACGGCGCCCAGCGACAGCGTCTTGGCGGTTTCCGGGTCCAGGTCCGGGTTGCCGCCGATCAGCGAGTTGAACTGGCCGGCCGGATTGTCGACGATGTTGCCATATTGCGCGGCGGTCACGCCGGTGCGTGCGCATTGTTCAAGGGTCGCGATCGGGTTGGCGCCCGAGCAAGGATCATAGGAGCCGTCGGCATTTTCCGTCAGCTCCACCTCGAACAGCTGCTGGCTGGAAAACAGCTCGATCACGTTCGGCGCGCGGACGGCGCGCTGGTACGATCCACGGAAACGGAAATCATCGACCGGGGACCAGTTCAGGCCAAGCTTGTAGGTGTCCGTCTTGAACCCGCTGTCATAATCCGAATAGCGATAGGCGCCTTCGAACGACAGGCTCTGCACGAACGGCACCTGCTCGACGAGCGGAACGATCAACTCGCCGAAGAACTCCTTCACCGAAACCGAGCCGTTGATCGGCAGTTCGGGGCTGGCCGCCGCCTGGTAGATTTCGTCCGGCTGGTAATCGACCGAATTCTTGCGGAATTCGTAACCGAACGCCACGGCCACGCCGCTGTTGGCGAGCGGCGATTTGATCCCCCATTCGCCCAGGTCACCGTCCACGGCCGCCACCACGTTGACGAGGTTGGTATCGCCCGTGATGCTCTTCACCTCGGCGACATAGTCGACGGCATCGGCGCTCGCCTGCGGCCCGAAATAGTCGAGCGGCGAGCAGTTCGCGTCATTGTTGTTCGGGTTTGCATCGGCGTTGATCGCGCAGACGATCTGGCCGGCGGAATTGCGCACCGCGTTGAAGGCGTTCGCGGTCCGCTGCCGGTTCGCATCGCCCGAGAAGCGGCTGCGATAGCTCACCTTCGAATAGATGCCGTACACATCATATTTGAACGGCCCGGCGATGTCGCCACGCGCGCCCAGCACGATGCGATAGCTCTGGTGCTGGATGTCGTCCTGGCGGTTGCCGCCTTCCACGTTGCGACGCGCCACCAGCACGCCCTGCGCCACCGATTGCGGGCCGACGTAATTGCCCGACGCGTCATAGATGCTGCCGGTGGAAAGCCCGCGGCTGGTGCACAGGAAGCTCGCCTGCTGCGCGCTCAGGAAGGGATTGTCGCAGTTGATGCCGCTGATGCTGCCCGCACCCACGGTGATGCCGGCGCTGTTGGTGCCCGGCGCGATCTGCGCGACGGAGCGGTCCTCCATGAACGACGCTTCGATATAAGGGGTGAAATTCTCGTTCACCTCGTAATGTGCCATCGCGCCCAGCGCGTAGCGCTCGTCCGGGCGCTGGTAGTAATTGTACGGCGCGAAATTGTACGTCAGCGTGCCGGGCACGAACTGGCTGTCGCCCGTCGCGCGGAAAGACGTGGGCAGGCCGGGGATGCCGCCCGCATTGGTGAAGTTCGCCGGGGCGTTCGTTGCCGATCCGCTGCACGAGAAATCGGCCCCGCCCGGTCCGCTCGCGCCGAGTGCGCATGCGCTGTAGTCGTAATCCGCCTGCAGGATCGGGTTCACCTTGCGATAGGTCGCATAAGCGGTGACGTTGCCACGGCCCTCGCCGATGTTGCCGCCGGCGACGGCCGACAGCTCGGTTGTGAAGCCGTTCCAGATCCCCTTGTCGGGCTTCAGATACGCGCCCGGCACGTTGGCATTGTTGCGGTCCAGCAGGTCGCGCAGCTCGTCGCGGTCGTTGGTGTGCTGAAAGCCGGCGATGCTGCCGGTGAAACGGATGCCGCTGAAATTGTCCATCAGCTTGAAGTTCACGACGCCCGCGATCGCGTCCGATCCGTACACCGCTGATGCACCGCCCGTCAGCACCTCGACCGACTGGATCAGCGGCGTCGGCACCTGATTGAGATCCGACGGAATGTTCTTGGGCGAACCATAAGGCAGTCGGCGCCCGTTGATCAGCACCAGCGTGCGCGACGGGCTGAGACCGCGAAGGTCGACCTGCGCGGTGCCGGTCGCCTCGTTGGAGTTCGCCGCGCCCTGCGCCGCGAACACCTGCGGCAATTGGTTGACGAGGTCCTCGGTGCGCACCGTGCCGCGTACGGCGAACTCCTCCGCCGCCACGGTCGTCACCGGGCTGACGCTCTCGAGGTTGGGCGAGCGGATGCGCGAACCGGTGACCACGATGTCCGCGTCACCCGTGCTGCTGCTGGTGGTGCTATCCGCCGGGATATCCTGCGCCATGGACGGCATCGCCGCCCCGGTTATCATCACGGCGGAGCAGAGCAGCAACCGACGCAAGTGTGACCTGTTAGCCATCATCAAACTCCCTGATTTCGAGTGAATGCCGCACGTCGCCGGCTCCCCAGCCGGCGCGGCGAACCGTTCTTTTTACTTGTACCGCCAGCTCGTAAGGTCAGCGCCCTTGGGTGCCGCCGCCTCGATCCGCTTCAGGATCTTGGGCACGTACATCCAATTGTATCGGAGGCGCCCGACGGAATTGGGCTGGGTGGGATCACCATTCCAGCAATGTTCGTCACGATCGCCGTACAATATTTCCCCGCCATAAGCGGGCTGTGCCTTCTTCAGGAAATCTTCCATCAGATACACGGCATTGTTCAGATAGAAGTTGTCCATGTCACCGACATAGATGTGGATCTTGCCCTGCAACTTGGGGGCAAGCTTCTGCCAGTCACGTTCCAGGATGTGACGCATGTCGTAATTGTCGCGCCAGTAGGTCGCGACAGCGGGATCGATCTCGCCGCTGGCCTTGTCCCAGATCCGCTTGGGATAACCGTCCTCGCCCATCGGCGAATACACCGCTTCCCACACGTCCCACTGGCCGCCCGAGCGCGTCTTGTCGCCCAGCACCAGCTCCAGACGGTTCTCGTCCTCGATCGTGTGCGACAGATGGCCCAGGTAATCGCGCTTGCCCGGCTTCGCGACCTTCCCGAACGGCCCGGTCCAGAAATAGGCGTTCTTGTCCGTGTAGATGTCCGTGACCATCGTCTGCCGGAAATCGATCGGATCCGGGCAGGCGGCGAAGGCGCCATTATATTCGTCGGGGTAGAAGACCTGCGCGGCCAATGCTTCCCACCCGCCGGTCGACCCGCCGTACAGGAACCGTGCCCAGCCCTGGCCGATCCCGCGGAATTTCTTCTCCAGCGCCGGGATGAAATCATACGTGATCGCATCGCCATAGGGGCCGATGTTCGCCGAATTCACGGCATAGCTGTCGTCGTAATAGGGGTTCGAGTGGTCGATCTCGACGATCAGCATCCGCGGGAAGTCGGGCGACACCCATTTCTGGTAGAAGCCATACGCCTCCTGCTGCTCGGTGCGGGCGTAGCAGGTCTCGTTGATGAAGCGCTTGTTCGGCGCGCACTTGATGTTCGCGTCCGGCGGCGTGGTGCGAAACCCGCCGAAATCCTCGGGAAAATGCCCGTGGAAGATCGCGATGGGATAACGGGCCTCGGGATGCTTGTCGAAATCCTTCGGGACCAGCACGTGGCCGCGCATATAGACGTCGCGGCCCCAGAATTTCGACAGCCGCTCGGACTTGAACTTGAAATGACGGACGAACTCGGTGTCCTTCGGCTCCTCGACCGGGCCGATCACGTCGGTCAGCGCGATCCTGATCTCACCGGCGCGCTTCGGATCGAAGTTCACCTTGATCGGCTTGCTGATGATGTTGCCCGGCTCCTTGCGCCAGTTCTGCCCCGCGCCCCGCGCGGCGGGCAGCTTCACCACCTTGCCATTGCCCAGCTTGAACGTGTCGTACTTATGCAGAACGGCCTGCACATTGTACGTGCCCGCCGGAATGTCGGACAGGCTGCGGCCCGGATAGCCCAGCACGTCCGTGCCGATCACCTTGGCCTGCCCGTTGCGGAAATCCTCGACCTGGATGCCGAACACCTGCGCCGCGTCGTGGCTGGCGTCGACCTGAAAGCGCGGCTCCGTCTTGTCGTCCGCCGCCAGCACCAGGATCACCCGGCCCTCATAGGCAGGCTCCTTCGCCCCCGGCGCCGACAGCTCGACCCGAAAATCCTCTGCATGCAACGCATGCGTTCCCATCGTCAGCGCCGCCAATGCAGCGCCGACTGCGAACGTCTTTCGCATGTCACATCCCCTTGTCGCGGCTAGCTCCCCGCTCCGCCGCACGTTGAATGTGACGTACCTGAAATCATTGTCAACGGAATTTTGATCGCATAGCGAACGGACGTTGCAATAGCGCACACATTCGCTCATTGCCGGATCATGGCTGCTGGCCTCGGTCTCGGCGGCCGCGTTCTTGATTCTTTGGCCTGATCCGGCTTTTCCGCAACGGATCGTTAGCCACGCAGCAGCTATTCCGGAGGATGTACGCAATGTCAGCCAGCGAAGGCGACCAGATGGCGGATGATGAAGCGTCCCTGCCGAACGAGGCGGAAGACGGCGACCGGGACTATGTCGCCTCGCTGGCACGCGGCCTGGAAGTCATCTGTGCCTTCACGCGCGACACCCCGTCGATGACGCTGAGCGATGTCGCCAAGGTCACCGGCATGTCACGGGCGACCACCCGGCGCCTGCTGCTCACGCTCGTGCGTGAAGGCTATGCCGAAAAGCGCGACCGTCACTTCTCGCTGCGGCCCAAGGTGTTGCAGCTCGGCTATTCCGCTCTGTCCTCGGTCGGCATTCTGGACATCGTTCAGCCGGTGATGAACGATCTGTCGCAGAAGACGCAGGAATCGATCTACACCGCCGTGCTGACCGGCGACGATGTCACCTATCTCGCGCGATCCACGCCCGATCGCGTGATCTCGGTCAGCATCAATATCGGCAACCGCCTGCCCGCTTATGCGGTGTCGACCGGCCGGGTGTTGCTGGCCGGCGAAAGCGACGAGACGCTTGAACGCTATTTCGATCGCGTGAAGCTGGAAAAGCACACCACCAGCACGGTCAGCTCGGTCAAGCAGTTGCGCGCGATCATCGCCGAAACGCGGGAGCTCGGCTATTCGCTGGTCGATGAGGAACTGGAGGTTGGCGTGCGGTCGCTGTCGGTGCCGATCTACGACGCCAGCGGCCATGTGATCGCCGCGCTGAATGCCTGCTGCCCGTCCATGCGCTTTCCGGTGGCGGACATGCGCGAAAAGCTGGTGCCGGAACTGCGCACCGCGGCGCGAAGCATCAACGAGCGGTTTCAGCAATGACGGGCCGGCGCCGCGAACGGCAGCACCGGCCCTTCCACGCTCAGGCCGCCGCTTCCTCTTCAACAAAGCCCTTCCAGTTGCGCATATAGGTCACGAACTGCGGGCTCAGCCCCTCGTCCAGCAGATGCTGCGCGGTGACGGGAAGCGCCGGCGACACATAGTCGTGCTCGCGCCGCACGCGCTCGGGGAAGTCGTGCCGCAGGATCGCGCCCCGGCCGATCACCACGAAGTCGCAGCCGGCCTCCAGAACGCCGCGTGCATCGGCCGCGCTCATCACCTTGCCCGCCGCCCCCAGCCGAACGTCGCCGCGCGGCAGGTCCGTGAAATAGCTCATCAGCGAGCGGCCCTGGAATTCCGGCTCCACCGGCTCCTTCGCGACATCCCACAGCGACATGTCGAGATAGTCGATCTGCGCCTGCCGCAGCAGTTCGGCCGCAAGATCACGGATTTCGGCCAGCTTCAGGCCGAAACGCTCCGGTGACAGCCGCAGACCAACCTGGAAGTCACTGCCGCAGGCCGCGCGAATGCCATCGATGATCTCGAACAGGATGCGCGAACGGTTCTCCAGGCTGCCGCCATAAAGATCGTCGCGCTTGTTGATCTCGGCCGACAGGAACTGCGCCAGGATGTAACCGTGTGCGCCGTGGATCTCCACGCCGTCGAACCCCGCCTGTTCCGAACGCTTGGCGGCGGCGATGAAATCGTCGCGCAGCTGCGCCACTTCGTCCCCCGTCAGTCCGCGCGCGCCGGTTTCGGGGTCATCCGAAGGACATACCGGCGTTCCCACCAGCTCCTTGGGAGAACGGTTGCCGGCATGATGCAATTGTACCGACGAGATCGATCCTTCGGCGCGGATCGCCGCCGCCAGCCGGGTCAGCCCCTCCAGATGTCGGTCGTCGAACACGCCAAGCTGGCCGGCAAACCCCTGCCCGACCGCCTGAACATGCGCCGCAGCCGTCATCGTGATGGCAAAGCCGCCCTTCGCCCGCATCGTCAGCCAGTGCTGCTCCTCCGGCGAAAGCCGCCCATCGTCGAAACTTTGCTGGTTGGTCAGCGGCGCCAGCATGAAGCGGTTCTTCATGGCGGGTCCGCGCGGCAGCGTCAGCGGTTCGAACAGCTCGTCTGTGCCCACGATCATCTCCTCAGATTCGGTTGCGCACTACCATATGGGGTGTGACACTTGCAGGCGCCCTCGCCCCTTCGCGCGCATCGGCCGGTTCACCGATAATCTTGGCAGCCATTGCCGATCGGGTACAAGCCGCCAGCACGCATTCGGAGATCCTTGATGACCTTCCCACCAGGGCGCGCGGGCGTCGATCACGCGCCGTTCGCTCCCGGTCATCACCAGGGCGTCTTTTACTCCATCCAGTATCTCCGCGGCATCGCTTCCCTGATGGTGCTGCTCTATCACGCCGGTTATGATCTGAACCTGATCACCGAGCAGGGCCGCCCCCACTGGCTTGCGGCGGGCGTCGACATCTTCTTTGTCATCAGCGGCTTCGTCATGGTCGCGTCGACCAGCGACCGCGCGGTGACTGCCCGCGGTTTTCTCGCCTCCCGCATCGCCCGCGTTGTTCCGATTTATTGGCTCGCCACGCTCGCGATGGTGGCGGTGCTCGCCGTGCGCGGCAAAGAACTTCCCGGGATCGGCGAAGTCGTCCAATCCTTTCTGTTCATTTTCTACTTCAATGAACGCGTGCAGGATACCAGCCCCATCCTTGGCCCCGGCTGGACCCTGAACTATGAAATCTACTTCTACTTGGTCTTTGCCGCGCTGATCCGCTTGCCGATTGCGAAGCGGATTGCCGTGATGACCGTCCTCTTCGTGGTCATTACCGGCCTTCGCCCGCTTGTCCCGTCCGACCATGCTTTTCTGACCCGGATGACGAGTCCGATCCCGCTGGAATTCGTCGCGGGCATGGTGATCGGCTATTGCCGTGCCCGCATCATGCACGCGCCGGCGTCGCTCGGTTTCGCTGCCGTCCTCCTTGGCTTTGGTGCGCTCGCGCTCCTCGATCCGCCGCTTCCCCGCGTCGCGTTCTTCGCGCCGCCCGCGGTGCTGATCGTCTTTGGCAGCGTGATCCTGGAACGGCTGTTCGGCCGCCGCCGCTTCGGGCCGCTCGGGGCGCTGGGCGACATCAGCTACAGCCTGTACCTGACGCACCCGCTCCTGCTGGCCATCTTCATTCCGATCGTGGTTCCGCCGCACCTGGCGATGCCGCTGGGCGCGCTGATCGTGGCGGCCTCGATCGGCATCGGCTTCGTGACCTATCGCTGGGTGGAGGTTCCCGCCACGCGCGCCGCTCGCCGGCTCCTTGGCGGTCCAAGGTCGCCGTCGCGATCGCCCGGCACCACCGATATGAAGCCGACCGCCGATTGATCCACGCGCGCTGGGGCGATAGCGGTGCGTTCGGCTTCAATTGCAACGCGCAGGATTTCAACGTGAAGTGGCTCAAGATCCTGCTCGCGGTCGCGGCACTCCTGCTTCTTGCCTTTGGCGTGTTCGTCTGGGCGACGCGGCCTGATGCCGGCCCTGGCAAGGTGGTGGTGCCTGCGAAAACCCCGTTCACCAAGGGCTCCTATTTCGCCTTTGCCCAGCCATGGGGTGGTGAGATGGTGACCGTGTTGAAGCCCTGGTCGCCGCACGCCGACTCCTTTGTCGTCGATCTCGATCGCTTTCCTGCGAACACGACCTTTCACTGGCGCTGGCCCCCGGTCAGCGCCGGCTTCGGGCCGGGCGTCTGGGGCTATGATGCGGTCATGTACGGCAATTACGATGGCGGCGAGCCGGAGCGGCCGTTGCCGCAAATCCGGATGCGCGACCTTCGCGAGCTTCGTCAGCGCTTTGCCTGGACCATGGAAAACCGGTTCGGCGACGGCAACGTCCTGACCGAATTCTATCTTCGTTCAAGCACCACGGATGTGAATGCTAAGGTGATCGAGGTCGGCTGGTTCCTCCACATGCCTGCCAGCACCCGCGCCTTTTTCGAGCGGTCCGCCCCGGTCGGTGTGTTCGTTGATGCGCAGAAGCGCCGCTGGATGGTGCGGATGGCGGAAAAGTTCTGCATGTTCGCGCCCGAGAAGTCCGAGGATCTCCGCAGCGGCACGCTCGATATGCTCCCGGCGCTCGAATGGCTGCGGCAAAAGGGAAAGATCAGCGGCGACGAGTGGATGTCTGGCCTGGCGATCGGCGTCGAGCCGGTGCGCGGCCTGGGAAGCCTCTCGGTTGACCAATGGTCGGTCACGATGCGCTGAACGACGGCGGGGGCGGCAGTCGCACGCTCCTGCAAGCCAACGGTTCAGGCATCCGCACTCCCGGATCAGCTGCCGGGGAAACTAAAGCCTCCGTCCGGATTATTGTTACGCAGCCGCCACGTCATCGTCAGGGTCGGCTGGCCGGAATGGAGAGGAATATGCGATGGAAAGTCTGCTGGCGCTCTTTTCCGATCCCACGGCATGGGCCGCTCTGGTCGCGCTGGTGGTGATGGAAGTCGTGCTGGGCATCGACAATCTCGTCTTCATTTCCATCCTCTCGAACAAGCTGCCGGAGGAACAGCGTACGCGGGCACGGCGGATCGGCATCGGCCTCGCACTGGCCATGCGCCTGATCCTGCTGTCGATGATCGCCTGGCTGGTCGGCCTGACCGCCGTCGTCTTCGATCTCGGGCTGCGCGGCCCGCTGAACGATTATGGTCAGCCTGCCTTCGAGACCGCATTCTCCTGGCGAGACTTGATCCTGGTGGCCGGCGGCCTGTTCCTGATCTGGAAGGCAACCAAGGAGATCCATCACAACGTGGACGCGACCCCCAGCGACGACCTGTTGGACAAGAAGCAGGCGGCCGCGATCACCTTCGGGTCCGCGCTGGTGCAGATCGTGCTGCTCGACATGGTGTTCTCGATCGACTCCATCCTCACCGCTGTCGGGATGACGGACAATCTGGCGGTGATGGTGATCGCCGTGCTGACCGCGGTCGGCGCCATGGTCCTCGCCGCCGACCCGCTGGCGAACTTCATCGCCCGCAATCCGACGGTGGTGATGCTCGCGCTCGGCTTTCTTCTGATGATCGGCGCGGTTCTGATTGCCGATGGTTTCGGCGTTCACGTGCCAAAGGGATATATCTACGCGGCGATGGGGTTTTCGGTGCTGGTCGAATTTCTCAACATCCTCGCGCGGCGGGCGCAGCACCGGAAATCGAGCGGTCCCGGGGCTTGATCCCGGTCGCCTGAACTACCTGCCTCGTCCGTCCTCAGCCTGTCCAAGACCACGGCTGAAGGAAATGGCCGGGCAGGTTCCGGTTGAGGCCGATCTGCGCCGAAAGGCGGCCGAAACGGGCCGCCCGCACGACCTTGTCGGCCGCTCTCACCCCGGTGAAAGGGCGAGCAGCTCAGTCCATGAAGCGCAGGATCGCTGACTGGCTGCCGCTTGCCATCATCGTTCCATCCTCGGCGAACATATGGATCGCCCCATGCCCAAAGCCGCGGCTCGCGGCACTGATCCTGACGTCGCAAAGCACCCATTCCGTCGGCACGATCCGTGCGATCCGTAAGGTGTTGTCGAGACTGTTGCCGCCGCCGCGCCGCCCAAACGCGGATGCCAGGCCCGATGGCACGAAGTCGGCAAAAATCGCGAGCAGGCTGGTATCGACCGGTGCATTCTCCTTCGTGCGGATCCACACCACCATGCGCCCGTCACTGGAGGGCGTTCCGTCGAGCGGCCCCGCGCCATAGCGCCCGGGCGCCAGCCGCACGTCCAGCCGATCCATCAGCGCCGCATCCTGCACGGGCCACAGCGGCCGCGGCTTGCAATCCTCCGGTCGCGGCATGTCGGGCGGTGTTATCCATTGCCCGTCAGGCAGGCCCTCCCGGTCCCCAAGCGCCGCATTGACGGTGAGCACCAGCTTGCCCGCGTCGGTGCCAAGTACCCGAACCTGGCTGACGTTGCGGCCGGCGGACAGGACCTCCACCGTCAGGTCAAGCGTGTCGCCGACGCGTGCATAGGAGATGAACTGCGCGCTGGACCAAATCACCTTCCGCCCGGTGGCGCGCTCCGCGGCAATGGTCGCGGCGCCAAGGCCAACGCCGCCGAACATGAAGACATTGCCAGGCGGGCCGACGCAAATCTGCTTCGTGATGTGAAGTCGAAACACTCCAGCATCGGGTGTTTGCTGCACGTCGAGGAATTGTTCGGTCATTCCTCTGCGTTCACAGGTTAGCAGGCGGCTGTCCAGACAGCTCACTTGCTGCTCTGCATAGCGCTGCTACGCGCGCAGCCGGGGCCGGAAGATCGTCACCCGCGACATTACAGCGTGGAACGCTATGGCATTGCCTCATCGTCCTGATCACCCAAAGAATTTGACAGCGAGGCCAATCGCCGACTTACCGCATGGAGCGGATCCGCTGCCGTCAGGCGGGCCGCGCAAGAGGGGCTTTCGTTGCGTCGTCGCCGTCCATGACCGAAGCTCGCACGCGTGCTGCGGTGCGGACCGGGCCTGAAAACATGCGCATGGACATCAGGATCGACGATCAGCGCGATCGAACGGGGAGAATATAGTGAGCTGGAATTCCCGAAAATCGGCTGTGTCACACGAGGATGTGAAGCCGGAACATCGTCTAACGCAGAGCCTGTCATGGCCACATCTAATCGCGCTTGGCGTCGGTGCGATCGTCGGCACGGGCATTCTCACGCTGATCGGCGTTGGCGCCGACAAGGCCGGCCCCAGCGTCATCCTGTCATTCGTCATAGCCGGCCTGATCTGCGCCTGCGCTGCCCTCGCCTATGCCGAAATGGCGACGATGATCCCCGCCTCGGGCAGCGCCTATACCTATTCCTATGTCGTGGTTGGTGAACTGTTCGCCTGGGTGGTCGGCTGGAGCCTGATCCTGGAATATTCACTGGTCGTCAGCGCAGTCGCGGTTGGCTGGTCCGGCTATGCCGCTCCCCTGTTACACGAGGCGTTCGGCGTCCCGATGGCGCTGATGCAGGGGCCGGAGATCGGCGGGATCGTGAACATCCCCGCCGTCGTGATCATCTTTGTCGTTGCCGGGCTGCTGATCCTTGGCACGCGCGAAAGTGCGACGCTGAATGCGGTGCTGGTGCTGGTGAAGCTTGTCGCGCTCGTCGTGTTCGTGGCCGTGACGCTCCCCGCATTCAACAGCGCGAACTTCGATCCGTTCATGCCCTTTGGCTTCGGCAAGGCGATGTCCGCCGATAGAGTTGAGCGAGGCGTCATGGCCGCCGCGGCGATCATCTTCTTCGCGTTCTACGGCTTTGATGCGATCGCAACCGCGGCGGAGGAAACCAAGAACCCCAGCCGTGATCTTTCGATCGGGATTGTCGGCTCCATGGTGATCTGCGTCTTGATCTACATGGCGGTTGCCGCCGCGGCGATCGGCGCGCTTGCCTATACGTCCTTCGCTAACAGCCCGGAACCGCTGGCGCTGATCCTGCGCGAACTCCAGCACCCTTGGGCGGCGCGCTATCTCGCCATTTCCGCCGTGATCGCCCTTCCCACCGTGATCCTCGCCTTCTTCTACGGGCAAAGCCGCATCTTCTTCGTCATGGCGCGCGACGGACTTCTTCCGCAAAGCCTGGCGAGGGTGTCGGAGCGCGGATCACCCACGCGAGTCACCTTGTTCACCGCAGCGATCGTGGCCGTGCTTGCCGGTCTCATCCCGCTGAACGAGCTTGCCGCCTTGGCTAACGCAGGCACGCTCGTGGCGTTCGGCGCGGTCGCCGGTTGCATGCTCATCATGCGGCGGCGTGCACCGGAGGCCGAGCGCAAGTTCCGCGTGCCAGCCGCCGCGCTGGTGGGCGCCATCGCGATCTTCGGCTGTGCTTACCTCTTCTACAGCTTGCCCCGCACCACGCAGATCTACTTCGCCGTGGCGCAGGTCGCCGGCCTGGTGATCTACTTCACGATCGGCCGTCGCGGCAGCGTAGCCGGAACACGTGGCTGAGCGCCCAACCGAAGCAAAGGAATGCTATTGAAAACGCGAGAGTTCCCGCCGGAAGCGGCGGGACTTTTCGCACCCTCGAAACGTCCTACTGAGGAACCGCGCCGCGACGCCGGACGTCGCGGGCGTTCATGCCCTATAGCATGGATGAGCTACCATAAGCGGGGTAGTTGGTCGGTGCGACTAGATCAGATCAGGTATGCGGAGCGATCCTCCCGCGTGACTTTGGAGTCGACCAGAGGGGTCCGGCTCCCAAGCTCAAGCCGTATCGCGCGGAGGAGCCCAGACCATGTACGAAACCCAGACATATGGCGAAATGGAGACCGATCCCTTTGAGCTGAACGAAGCGGACGGGTACGGCTTCATGCAGGCCGAGAGCGAGACCGGCGCCGGGGCAAACGGCGGACTGGCCGAGTATGAAGCGCTTGTCGGCGGCAGCAGCAGCGACGGCTTCGATGGCTTTGACGGGTTCGACCAGGAAGCTTGGGAGGGAGAAAGCTTCGACCAATTCGAGCCGTTCGACCAATTCGATCAGTTCGGAGACATGGAAGGCGACCCGTTTTTCGGCAAGATCTGGAATGCGGCGAAAAAGGCCGCAAAGGTTGTCGCCCCGATCGCCAAGAAGTTTGCCCCCGCCATCGGTAGTGTCATCGGCGGCGCATTGGGCGGACCGGCCGGCGCGGCCATCGGCGGCAAGCTCGGCGGCTTCGTCAAGAACATGGAGGCGGAGGATGAGGGCGAGACCGAGGATGAGCTGAACGCTCCCGTCCGCGTCCCGGCGACCGACGATCAGCTTTCCGAGGCGATGGCTGCCGCGGCTGCCAGATCCACACCGCTGGATGCCAGCGCCCTTGGCTCGGCACTCACCGTGACCATCGCGAGCAGAGCGCCACTTCCGGTGAAGGCCGTGATGCCCGTGCTGGCCAAGGCCGGAAGCGATGTGGCGCGGCGCCTTGCCACCAGCCGTGATCCCAGGGCCAAGGCGCTGATCCGCACCCTTCCGACCATCCAGAAGAAGACGGTGGCAACGCTGACCCGGAAGGTCCAATCCGGTCGCCCCGTAACTCCACGCACGGCCGTTCGCGTGATGGCACGCCACGCCAGCCGCACGCTTTCCAACCCCCAGGTGATCGCAAAGGCGCTGGCGGACAATGCGGCGAAAAAGCGCGGCATTGACAAGAAAGCCGTGGCTGCTGCGGAGCGTTTCTTCTAAACTCCTCCCACCCCCAACTGGGGAGACGAGCCGTGAGAGTCGAGGATGTCGACCGACTGGTAAGCGACGCGGGGCTCGCCCTGGTGAACGCCCAGCATTACGCGGCTACGGTAGCGGCCGTTACACCGCGGCAATATGCGGCGCGGCAGCTTGCCGCCACGCGCGAGGTGCAGGGCAACTTCGTCGCCAAGCTACAGGGAAGATTTGGCGCTGTCCTTCCCTTCATGCACCTTCTGGACGGTGGACGGCGGCAAGCTCTGGCTCGCGTAGCCGGCATGTTGAACCACAGCCGCCAGTTGCTCGCCACCCGGCCCGGCCGGACGGACACGCTGCCGGGCATCGGGCCGGCACGTCCGCCTAAAGGGAAAGCCAACGCCGAACTGCCGTCTCAAATGTCCGGTCAATCTGACGGCGAACTCAGGCCCGGCGCGCGTCGCCGGGCCGGACTTGCCCCTTCTCGTGAACGGATTCGGGTAGATCGGCTGCGGACAAGTCGCGCTCAAATGCGCAGCCGTGCCGCGCAGAGCAAGCGCGAACACCGTCGCGCGCTCCTGGTCCGTTATCGGCGCGTGGCGCCCTCCGCGTTTCGCAAGGGGGTGGAGACCACCCTGGTGCGCCGAGGTTATCCGCTTCGCTTGATCGCACTCGTCATCTCCGTCGCGGCGAGCGACTTTGTGCAAACCATGGGCAAGCTGCTGGGAGACGCAGACGGATCATCCCCGCTGACTGACACGGTCGTGAACGCGGCCATCGCCTCCGCGCTCGCCGTGGCTGCGAACCGGGCCGGCATCATTGACCCGCCGGCGATCGAGGCTGCTGCCAAACTGATCAGTCAGTTCCTGTCCGCCACCTCGGCGATGCGCGAGCAGGAGTCTGAACCACGCCGGTTGGATGAGAATACCGGGCAACAGTCGCTGCGCTGGGGATTGGCGTCGTGACCAGCATGGCCGCCCTCCGCAGCAGCAAACCGGATGCGGCCGGCGTGATCGCACCGACGAGTGCGACGCTCAGTCCTGCCGATCCGCCTGCAGCTCTCACCTATTTCGCCTGGCGGACGGCGGTGAACTCGCGCCGCTATTTGGATGGCCTGCGCCCATTCAGGCCCGGTGAGTTTGGCTCCGGCCCATCCTCCCCCAGTGCCGCCCATCTCGATGCTGTTAATCGCATGATCGGTGCCGCACGGCTCCGTCAGGAACGTGAGGAGCGCAAGCTGGCGCTCCAGGCCCGCGACGTACTGAGAGGCGGTGATGCCGCCCGCGCTACGCTCCTGACCGTGAAGGAACGCAGCGAGACTCTGGCGCGCGAAACCGAGCAGGTCTGGGAATTTTACCTGAATATGTTCGGTCAACGGACCGGCCCGTTTGCCGCCTGGCTAGGCGCCCTCGATCGGGTGGCTCTCGACTGCTACCAAGCGGTCTATCTCGGCCTTGGTCGAGCCCGCTCCATCCCCTCCCCCTCGCCGTTCTCCTACATGGAGACCGGCTTCGGACCCGCGACATTCCGACGGGGTGTCCGGCTGGCCCGGCTCGGCCGGCAGCCAAACCCGTTTCCTTTAGTGAAGATACCCTATCACCGGCTGCTGAATCCGTGGTCGCTTGGCGCCGTCCCGCACGAGGTGGCCCATAACCTCCAGAGTGATCTCGGACTGTGGGAGGTGATGCCCGATCGCATCGGTGCGCAGTTCAAGCGTAAGGGCTTGCCGCCCCGCAATGCCGCCGTGTGGCAGCGCTGGCACAAGGAGACCTATGCCGATCTCGCCGGGGTGCTGCTGATCGGCCCCGCTTACGTCGGCTCGCTGATGGATGTGGTGGGGCGGTCGCGCGAATCCAGCGCGGCATGGAACGACGAAGCAGTTCATCCGACGCCAATCATTCGCGTGCCGCTCGGCCTGCGATTGTTGGAGCGCATCGGCTTCGGGGGAGACGCCCGCGCGTTCCGCCGCGCCTGGGACGCCTTGTACCCGCGCGCTGCGTGGGAGCCGGTGCCCGCCTGGGTTCGTGCGCGGCTTGACGAACAGATCGACGCGGTACTCGACGCCATCTGCTTTCAGCGTTTCGATCAATATGGCGGCAAGGCATTGTGCAACGTCGTCCGCTTCGAACCGAAGCACGCCTCGCTGGTACGGGAGGCAGCGGAGCGGCTGCAGGTGGGAATGGACACGGGCGTCTTGCCGGAGCGGTTCCTGATCGCCGCCGTGCGCCAGGCGCTCGCCTGGGCCAAGACGCCGCCGGACGTGCTCGCCCGCAATTTCTACGCCGCTTTGGGGAGAGGGTGAATGATCGCCGCCTCCACATCCCGGCGAGAGCCGCATGATCTGCCACTATCCGGCTTCCGCGACGTGCTTGAAACCACGTTGCGGCAGATCCGGCAGGCGCGCTTGCCGATCGGCAAGCTACGTCATCGGGGCGAAACGCGGCTCCTTACCAATCTGATCGAGGCGTTGCGGGTGGCGGAACGGCGCGGATCAGAGGCAATCGCTGCCCTGACCGAGCACCAGCCAGGCGCAGCCGTCAGCCACGCGGTGGAATTGTGCGACGTGCTTCGGGACGGCGTGCTCAATCGCGACAATTCCGATGATCTGGACCGGGAACTTCAGGGTGAAGGAGCAGCGGGCCAGAACGCGGCGCTATGGTCTTTGACCGAGCGTTATTTCGAGGCGCTGCAGAAGAGCTGCGGAGAACTGGCCGAAACGATCGTGGCGGTCTCGCCTGGCCTGGATGTGAAGGAGGCATATGTCATGAGCACCACGGACGATCCCGTCGGGCGGCAATTCAGCGACATGAGTGAGATCGCCGCGGCGGTGGCGCTGCTCGGCGGGGGATCGGCAGCGATCGGCCGCACATCCGGGCGCCGGTTCGATACCGTCTCCGATCAGATGTCGGCGACGCTCGATGCCATCGGATTGCCGCATGACGGTGTTCAGCTGTCCTCCGGCAGCAACCCGGATGCCGCGCGCACGCGCCTGGTAGAGGCGCTTTCGCGCAATTTCAGCTCGCGCGAACGAGACGGCAATCGGATCTACCAGCGCACCGCCCCTCAGCCGTTCAGCCGGGACACCTATGGCTCAAGCCAGCTTCTGCGCGGTCGAGGCCTGGTCAACGCAAACCTGTTGCGGGCAGAGGCCGATGCGCTCCTGGGCATCCTTGATCGCCTGCCCAGCATGGCCCGCTTCCAGCTCGCATCTCCAAGATTGGAGGGGCCAATCGAACGGGAGATCATCCGGGCCGAACTCGATGCGCTTGTGGAAACCGCTCGAGACCCGATGGGCGTGAACCCGCCGCGCGCCCGTTTCCAGTTGCGCCGGCTCAATCAGGCGATCGGCGACTATCTCGACAATGCGGAGATCATCGAGATCGACGGTACTGCCCGACCCTGCCTCTCCGACGCGCTTGCCGCGGCAGAAAGTGTGGAAAAGCAAGTCGATCTCATGACCGGCTTCCGGGACAACGAACTTTGCGCCCCCACCAGCGTGGTGCGCGATGAAGAAGTTCGCACCGAACTGGCGAACCTCATCTCGCTACAGGAGTCGATCTGCAAGCGTCTGACCGCCAGTCGGAACAGCCCGCAATTGGGCGTAGCGGCAGCGCGGCTGGAGGAACTGCTCACCGCTGCGCTGACCTCGGTGGATCAACTCGAGGCCTATCTGGAGCAATCCGGCACGGACATTCCCGAACAGGACGTGCAATTAGAACCCGAAAGCGAGGACGGTGGCACCGTGCGCCTCTCGATTGGCCAGTTCATCCGTTGGGTCCGTTCAACGGCGCTTCCCTATGCGGACGCCGAACACCGCGCGGCGACACTGCGGCGCAATCACGCGCGATTGCTCGCTGGCGAGTTGCAAAGCCTGTCGGAAGCGGCGGGCCGCTTCGCCGAAAGTCGCCGTCTCGGGCTGTCCCGCCCCTTGCCCCGAATCCAACTGCTTGAGCTTGCCGGCTACCTCAACTCGGCTGGCGAGCAAGCCCGGATCCTCGCTGGAAAGCAGGCAAGCGACAGCCAGGATTGATCTTCATGCGTTGTTCTCGAACCGGAGCCGCACACCATGGCCGACCATCCGCAAACCCTAGGTGAGCTGAACGACCTGCTCGCGAAACTGCAGGCTCTTCGCGCCACGATGGTTCGTGACGCCCGAGACGAGTTGGCGAAGACGCCTGCGCAGGCAGAGCTCATCAACCAATATATCAGCGATGCGGAAACGCTGCTGATGGATGCCCTGAAAACGGTTCCCGGCGTTCCCGAAGACGATGGCGGGCTCGCCAGCCTGATCGGCCTTGGCGATCGTGTCGCGTCCCGACTGGATGAGGTGAGGCCGGCGCCGCTCGTCCCTACCTATGATGATCAGATCAGCCGCGATCGGCTGACCGCGGTTGCCGACCTCTATTACATCTATCAGCATGAGCGGGCGGGGGTGTTCCGAGGCGTGCTGAAGCTGCAGCAGCTTTTCCAGTCGGGGGAGGTGCGGCTGTCGGACGGGCCGGGAGCGCTCTCGCTCTACCAATTCGATCGCAAGCGCGTACTGCGTTACACGCAGCGCGAGCGCCGCTCCGTGTACCGCAAGGTCTTCGGATATACCGAGTCCCTCCCACCGGATGGCGCAGAACCCAATACCGCCTTTCACGCGCTGCTCAGCACCTTCTGCCAGCACGTCTCCCGCTTTTTCGAGGACAAAAGGGTGTCCGAGGTTCTCCGCCCCGATGGCGGACGGGAAACCTTCGGTAGCATGGCGGTGGTGCGCCGATCCGGGCTGGACCTCAGACACAATCTTAAGCAGGTTTCATACGGCCACGTGGCCGTGCTTCGCAGCGAGGTGATGACGCTGCTGCAGGAAGCCTTCGACATTCTAGGGTCGAACGACGTGATCAATCTTTTCGGCGCCGACAATGCCTGGGACGCGCTGGAAGAAATCATGAAGCGCTACCTGAAGGAGATCCCGGTCACCTCGCAGCGCAGCCGAATGGCTGTCACCGGACGCGAGATCCTGCGCTGGCTGGCCGAGGACTATCTTCTCAACACGGTGAGGATCGACTTCGAATCCTTGCTGGAGGCGATCGTCGACGCGTGCGACGATTGGCTGACCAGCGCGGAGTCGCTGGGGCTGCGAAACCAGCCAGGTGCATTGCGGGACAATGTGGTCACGTTCAGGCCGGCGGCGCGGGCGTCGCGGAGAGTGCCTTAACAGGGCTGCGAACAGGCGGCTGGGGAAGCTAGATGCGGTCCGGTATCCACTTTTCAGGGCAGGAGCGGTTCGAGCCGTGGCCCGCGCCTGAACGATCGCCGTGGAGCCCCGCAGGGCTACCGCTCGGGGCTCCCTCGCTCACGTCGCTGGATGCTCTTTCTCCCCGCGAGCGTGAGATCGCTGACATGGTCGCGCGCGGACTTTCCAACAAGGCGGTGGCGATTCATCTGGGGATCAGCCACTGGACAGTTTCCACGCACTTGCGGCGGATCTTCGCGAAGCTGGACATCAACGGCCGCATCGAGCTTTGCCGACTTGTGATTACGTGCACACGGTTGTGAGGCACACCAAAGGATGCGGCCGACCGACATGATCCAGGCTCACAGGCGGGTTGCGGCATGCACTCGAAGAACTCGAACTTGAACAAGGCGCCACCGGCACGCACCGGCATTTAGCGGCACGCAGCCTTCGGTCAGCGTTCAACCAGCATGTCGTAGAGGTGCCATGTGGCATAGCCGAGGACCGGGAGTGCCACGGCCAGACTCACAAATAACGGGATACAGGCTGCCGCGAGGATGAGCGCCACCATCAAGCCCCAACGGCTCATCGCCATCGGGTTTGCCGAGACGGCGCGGATCGAGGTTCGCACGGCGGTTATTCCACTAACGGGTTTGTCCACCACCATCGGCACGGACACGACGGTCAGCGCAAGCGTCAGTGCCGCGATACAGGCGCCGACCGCATTGCCGAGCACGATTAGCGTCCACCCTTCCGGCGTGGTGAACAGAGCATGTAAGAACCCGCCCAGACCGCGAGGCTCCAGCCGGCCCAGCGTGGCTTGATACAATGTCCACGCGATCAACAGCCACGCGAAGAAAAGCATGATCAGCATCGCCCCAATCGCAAGGATGCCGTGCCGTCGCGCCGGTCGAAGCGGATCCAGGAAGTGGGACCAGCCGGCTTCCTCCCCTTCTGCGCGCCGTTTCGCGATCTCATAAAAGCCGGCTGCGACCAAAGGACCGACAATGGACAATCCCGCGACCAGCGGGAAAAACAAGGGGAGCAAGGCGCCTTCCAGCGTCACTGCCGCGACAAACAGGCCGATAAGCGGATACAAGACGCCGACGAACAGCACGTCGCCCCGCTTGGCGAGAAAGTCTTCCCAGCCCAGCCGCAACGCGCGACGTAGATCGGCAGGTGCGATCGTCCGTACGCCGGGCAGTTCAGCCGTGTCGCTCGTATGAGTCGAATGAACGGTGGCTCTGATCATGGCAGACACTCGCGCTCTGCAAGCGGGGGTCTCATCCCTCTGTCGCCATCATGCTCGCGGCACCTTCGGTGGCGATGGCGCCTGTATACACCTCAACGCGCGCGCTTTCGAGTCCGGACAGATCGGATTATTGCTGTCATCCGATCGCTCTGCCGCGGTTCCGATCAGCTGGTTGCCTAAGAACCGCCACCAGCACCAGCTTCAGCGCCTCCCGCTACCGCTTCGGATAGCTGGCGAGCTTGACGCGCAGCAGCTGCGGCGCGGCGGTGAAGTTCAGCCCCCAATCGGCCTGATCGCCGTTCCACACGCGCTCGAACACCCATTTGCCGGCTTCGTCGTAATGGCCTTCCTCGATCCGGTCGTAGAGGATGTTGGCGCGGGCCTCGTCGGTCAGCGCGAAGTCGATGCGCGCGCGGTAGCCGGTGACGAGATATTCGTCGGGCGCTAGTTCCGCGATAGCCACGCCGCCCGAGGGCTCCGGATTGCCCTTGGGCGGCGCCATGCCGAAGTCGGAGCGGCCGAAGCTGGCGGTGGCGACATATTTGCCGAGCTTCATCACCTGCTGGTGCTGGTCGGCGGGATCGTTGGGCTCGGCAGCGCCCCAGGTCTTACCGGCAAAGGCGCGCTCGGCCCATAGCCGCGCGATCGGACGGAACAGCGCGAAGTTCGCGGCGAACGGAGCGATCACTTCGGCGTTCAGCTTGGGGGTCAGCGGCAGCGTGGGCAAATAGCGATTGCCGTCCACGCCGAAAGGCGCCCAGCCGATTGCGCCGCGCCCGACCGCCTCGAAGAAGTAGCGGGCGTATTCCTTTGAGTGGCCGGTCTCAGGCACCATCAACGGATTGTCCGGCCGATCATAGGCGGCGAGGAAGCCGCTATAAGCCTTGTGATCGGGATTGTAGATGTCGGGCGCGAGCACGTCGAGGTGCGGGGCGGCGGCCTTGTACACGTCGATCACGGTGTTGGCAGGCCCGCCGCTCGCGTAGCTTTTCGGCTCCTGCCAGGTGAATGGATCGCCGGGAAGCGCGGCGTTGACGTACATCGGGATCGGCTTGATCGCCTTCCCGGCCGCGGCGACCTGATCAATGTATCGGGCGACGTGCCAGGCGTGGAAGTAGAGCTCAGCATCGCGGCCGAAGACGCTGGTCCAGTCGCCCGGCTGCTTTTTCGTCTGCTTGAGTAGCGCGGCGGGCACCGGCGCGGCGAAGGCGGCATTGGCCTCGGGCGAATGGTCGCGCGGCAGGCCGTAGGAGCCGGGCTCGTTCTGCACCTGCACCATCACCACGGTGTTCTGCGGATCGGCCTGCTTCAGGTGGCGGATGAAGGCGGCGAACGCGCGGCTGTCCGCCGCAAGCGTCTCGCGGCCGAAGGGCGAGAGCGCGTAATGATTGGTGCCGTCCGGCTTGCGCATGCGCGGGAAGCGCTTGTTGTCCAGCTTGACCCAGCTGGGCGTGTATTGCGGGTTGGTGTTCTTCCATGTGCCGAACCAGAGAAGGACGAGGCGCATCTCGCGTTCGCGCGCCTGGGCGAGCAGGAGGTCGAGGTAGGAGAAGTCGAACTTGCCTTCCTCCCGCTCGATCTGTTCCCAGGCGATCGGCACCTCGACGGTGTTGACGTGGAGCGCCTCCATTACCGGCCAGACCTTTGCCATCGCGGCGGGCCAGGCGCTGCTATTGTTGACCTGCGCGCCGAGCATCAGGAAGGGCGCGCCGTCGACGATCAGCGCATGGCGGCCGTTGCTGCTCGCGATGCGCGGCACGGGCGTTTCCTGCGCCGCCAGCGGCGCGGCGAGCGCGAGCGCCATGGCCGTGACGGCTCGAATGTTTTTCAGCTTTCCTCTCCTGGCGACTGTTCTTGTTGGCTATTCGATGAGGGCCTCGACCCTGTCGTGGCGACCGGACAGGAAGGCGTCCGCGACCAGCCGCAACGGTGTGACGTCAACATCACTGGCGCCGACCTGCACGAGATCGGCGAAGCGGGCGTAGAGCGCGGCATATTCGGCATGGTCCCCCGCGGCGGGGAGCGTGGCGTCGCCATCGGGCAGCGCGAGTTCGTCGCCGCCCTTGGACAGCGTCAGCGTGCCGGCGTCGGTCTCGACCGCGATATCCCAGCTTTGCGGGCCTTCCTGGCGGAAATCGAGGTCCATCACGACCGGCACGCCCGCGGTGTCGCGGAGGGACACGCGGGCTGCGATCGGAGCGGCGAGGTTCTCGGGGATATCTAGCGCCGCCTGTTCGACGACGAGCGGACGCGGCAAGATATGGGTGACGATCGACAGCGCATTGATGCCGGGATCGAAGACGCCGAAGCCGCCGGGCTGCCAGATCCACTGCTGGCCGGGGTGCCAGACGCGCACGTCCTCACGCCATGTCACTTTTACAGCGCGGATTTCGCGCTCTGCCAGCCAGGTGCGGGCGGGTTCGACTGCGGGAGCGTAGCGCGAGTGCCAGCTGGCGAAGAGGGTGACGGCCTGCTCCTCGGCGGCGGTGCGGAGCAGTTCGACTTCGGCGAGGGTGGAGGCGGGCGGCTTTTCGAGGAAGACGTGCCAGCCCTGCGCAATCGCCTGCAAGGCGACGGCACGGCGGACCTGAGGTGGGGTGCAGATCGAGACGGCGTCGACCGCAATGCCGCTGGCGATCAGGTCGGCGAGATCCTCGAAATGCGGCGTGCCATCAATCCCTTGGCCGTGCTTGCTGACGGTCGCTGCAAGCGTGAAGGCGGGGCTGGCCTGCACCACGGGGAGGTGCTGATCCTGAGCGATCTTGCCGAAGCCGATCAGGGCGAGGCGGATGGTCATAGCTGGTGCACCGTGACGGTTTCGGCGGGAGCGATCTCGAGGCGGTTGCGGAGCGGCAGGGCGAAGGGATCGGCGGTGATCTCGAACACATCGCCCGGTTGCGTTTGCACGTCGTCGCTAAATGACAGGGTGGCGGTGCCGAAGAAGTGGACGTGAATGTCACCCGGGCGGCGGAAGGGCGCATATTTGAAATGATGCGCTTCGAGGTTGGCGATGTAGTGAGACATATTGTCTTCGCCGGTCAGGAAAGGCTTTCTCCACAGACACTCGCCGTTGCGCATGATGCGGCTGGTGCCGCGGATGTCGGCGGGGATTGGGCCGAGCAGCAGTTCGGCGCCGAGCGCGGCTTCGCGGAGCTTCGAATGGGCGAGCCAGAGGTAGTTGTGGCGCTCGGTCACATGGTCGCTGAACTCATTGGCGAGCGCGACGCCGAGGCGATACGGGGTGCCGTCCTCGCCGATCAGGTAAATGCCGGCGAGTTCGGGTTCCTCGCCGCAATCCCGGGCGAATGCGGGCGAGCGCAGTGCTTCGCCGGGCCCTTTCAGGCCGTCACCGGGGCCCTTGTAGAACCATTCGGGCTGCTGACCCTGCTCGCCGGGCCGAGGCTTCCCGCCTTCGACTCCTTCGAGGAACATGCGCATCGAATCGGTCGGGTGGTCGGCGCTGGCGGCGGCCTTGTGCATCGCGTCGCGGCCTTCGGCGGAGCCGAGATGGGTGAGGCCGGTGCCGGCCATCATCAGCCGGGCGGGGTCCGGATGGTCGATCGCCGCGAGTAGGCGGCCGGCGTTGAGCTCGGCGGGCAGATCGACGGCGCGGTTCGTGCGACGGGCGCGGGCGGCGTCGGCAAGCGTGGTGGCTTCAGCGATGGCGAGGCGCGCGAGATCGCGAGTGGTCGCCACGCTATCGAGGAAGACGGCGGTGGTGGCGTCGGCGAGGATGACCAAGCGGGTGCCGTCTTCGGCGCGGTGCTGGAGCAGGCGGTCGGTCATGCGAGGGCCTTGATGTAGCGGCGGGCGTCTTCCGCGACGTCGGCGGCGGGCTTGCCGGGTTTGTAGAGGTTGGAGCCGAGGCCGTAGCCGTTGGCGCCGGCGGCCTTCCACTCGGCCATATTGTCGGGGGTGATGCCGCCGACCGCCAAGACGGGTACGTCGCGCGGCAGGACGGCGCGCTGGGCCTTGAGCATGGCGGGCGTGGTGCCGTCGGCGGGGAAGAGCTTCAGCGCAGCGGCGCCGGCGGCGAGCGCGGCGAAGCCTTCGGAGGGGGTGAAATAGCCGGGCATCGAGATCAGGCCGGCAGCGACCGTCGCGCGGATCACGTCGGGGTTGGTGTTGGGGGAGACGACCAACGTACCGCCGGCGTCGGCGACCTGCCCGACCTGCTCCACCGTCAGCACGGTGCCGGCGCCGACGAGCGCGCGGCCGGCGAGGCGATCGGCCATCGCGCGGATGCTGGCGAAGGGATCGGGCGAGTTGAGCGGTACCTCGATCAGCGTGAAGCCGGCGTCGGCGAGCGCGTCGCCGACCGTGGGTGCATCGGCAGGGGTGAGACCGCGCAGGATCGCGACGAGCGGACAGGCGGCGAAGGCCTCGGCGAAATTCATGACAATTGCTCCCGAAGGGCGTGGATGCCGGCGAGAAAAGCGGTTTCGCTGTCGATCGTGACGGGGCGGGCGCCGGCCTGCGCGATGGCGACGGAATAGAGATCGGCGAGCGCACCGCTGCCGAGCAGATGGACGTCGTGGCCGGAAAGGTCCGGGCGGGCGGCAACGTCAGCACCGATCAGGATGCCGCTGGCGAAGCTTGCCGCATCCTCCGCAAGCCGCGTGCCGAGCAGGACGGAGGCACGAACCTCGAACAGCGCCGCAGGGAGATCCCCTGCCCCCCCACGCGCGAGGCCGTCGCGAAAGGCCGGGCCATCGATGACCGCACCGTCCAGCATGCCGGCAAGGATGCCGTGCGCCTTGAGCAAGGCGAACAATTCGCCGGTCATCGCGGTGGTGAAGTCGGCAATCGCGCCGGCTGCCGCGACGATCCACTTGTTATGCGTGCCGGGCTGGCAGAACAGAGCGTCGGCGGGCGCGAGGCCGGCGGCGATGGCGCCGAATACCTGCACCTCCTCGCCGCGCATCACATCGGCACGACGATCGTCGCGGTACGAGATGCCGGGGAGGATCGTCACCCCCTGCCCCGCCTCCAACGCGCCGACGGCGAGCGCGGCGGGATCGGCGGGGGCGGCGACATAGGGGACGTCGTGCCAGCCGCGGGTCGACCCGATCATGCCGGCGGCGAGGATCGGCAGGTCGCCGTGGGTCGCGCGTATGGCGGCGATCTCGGCCGGGTAGCCGCCGGCCGGGACGGCGAGGACGCCGCGATCGTCCTGCACGCGGTGGAGCAACGCGCCGTCCGCCGCCAGCGCATAGACGCGACGGTTGGTGGTGCCCCAGTCGAGTGCGAGATAGGCGGCTTCAGGCACGCGGGGCCGCCTCCGCCTCGACGGGCTGATCGAGCGATACGGTGACCTTCGATCCCCAGAGCGCGTAGAAGAGGATGTACACCTCGCACGCGACGGTGATCAGAAACGAGGGCTGGAGGCCGATCGTGTCGGCGATCTTGCCCTGGAGCGGCACCAAGGCGCCGCCGGCGATCGCCATGATGAGCAGGCCCGAGCCTTCCTCGGTCAGCGGGCCGAGGCCCTTGATCGCGAGGGTGAAGATCGTCGGGAACATGATCGAGTGAAACAGGCCGACGAGGATCAGCGACCACATCGCGACGGGTCCGTCGAGGAACACCGCGCCGAGCATTACGACAAACGCGCCGATCGAGAAGCCGGCGAGCACCTTCGCCGCATCGACCTTCTGCATGATTGCCGAGCCGATGAACCGGCCAACCATCATGCCGCCCCACAGGAGCGTGAGATACTGGCCGGCGCGCTCGGTGGTCATGTCGCCGATGTCGGGCTGGCTGACGAAGTTCACGAAGAGATTGCCGACACCGATCTCGGCGACGAGGTAGATGAAGATCGCCGGGATGCCCCACACCAGATTGCGGTGCTTCCACAGCGAATGGTTGTGGCGATCCTCCTTGGCGACGCGGCTGGTGGCCGAGCCCATCGTGGGCAGCGGGAAGCGCGCGATGATGATCGCGAGGACGACCAGCACGGCCGCGACGATGGCATAGGGCAGCACGACCGACTGCGCGTCGGCGAGCCGCTCCGCCTCGGTCAGTACGGTGCCGTGCGCGGCGGTGCCGCCCTTGGAGCGGCCGAGGATCAGGAAGGAGCCGAACAGCGGCGCGAGCATCGTGCCGGCGGAGTTCATCGCCTGGACGAGGTTGAGGCGCGAGGATGCCGTCTCCGCCGGGCCGACGACGGCGACATAAGGGTTGGCCGCGACCTGAAGCAGCGTGATGCCGCTGGCGATGACGAACAGCATGGCGAGCGTGACGCCATAGGATGGCAGGCTGGCGGCGACCGTCATGCCGAGCGCGCCGGCGGCCATGATGCCGAGGCCGGTGACGAGCGACTTCTGGTAGCCGATCCGCTCGATCAGCTTCGCCGAGGGGATCGAGGCGAAGAAATAGGCGATGAACCACACGCCCTCGATCAGCGTCGCCTGGAAATAGCTGAGGTCGAACACGCTCCTGAGATGCGGAAGCAGCGTCCCGTTGATGACGGTGATGAAGCCCCACATGAAGAACAGGCTGGCCAACAACGTCAACGCGGAGCGATACGACGCCCCCGCTGGCTGCGGCGATACACTGCCGATTGAACCCGGCACCTGAGGCATTCCACTCTCCCCTTCAACTTATGGTAGCGCTATCGTCTTGTGCACCGCCTGTCCATCGGCGTAATGGGAAAAGCAGGCCGGTGCATTCGCAAATCCGGTTTCCTGCGTGGAGGGGTTCGTTGAACAGGCGTACCGCAGCATTGATGGCCGGCTTGGGCCGCAGCGCTACCATCGTGGCGGCCCCGGCGGCTGCCGCCACGGCGCAGCGCGCGGCGTTCGGTGCACTGGCGGACGGCACCGCGATCGAGGCGGTGACGCTGACGGGGACGAATGGCGTCAAGGCGCGGATCATGACGCTGGGCGCGACCTTACAGGCGCTGGAAGCGCCCGATCGCGACGGGCGCGTGGCCGACGTGACGCTGGGGCATGACGATGCCGCGAGCTACATCAGCAAGCCCAATTACTGGGGGCAGACGATCGGTCGCTATGCGAACCGAATCGCGGGCGGGCGCTTCACGCTTGATGGCAAAGCCTATCAGCTGACGCTCAACGAGAAAGCGGCCTCGCTGCATGGCGGCACGACCGGCTTCGACAAACGGGTATGGCGGATCGTGTCGGTGGAAGGCAGCAAGGCCGCGAAGGTCGTGCTGGCGCTGACCAGCCCGGCGGGCGACCAGGGCTATCCCGGCAAGGTCGAGGCGCGCGTGACCTATGCGCTGGACGATGACGGCGCGCTGACGATCGACTTCGATGCGACCAGCGACGCGCCGACGATCGTCAACATGACCAATCATGCTCTGTTCAACCTGGCCGGCGAGGGATCGGCGGGCGGCGCGACGGGGCACCGCCTGACCATTCCCGCCGCGCGCTATATGCCGGTCGATGCCGCGCTGATCCCGACCGGTGAGATGAAGCCGGTGGCGGAGGGTGCGTTCGACTTCACGAAGCCGCGCGTGATCGGCGACGCAATCCGCGACGGCCGCGATCCGCAGATCGTGCTGGGGCGCGGCTACGACCATAATTGGGTGCTCGACAAAGGCATCACCGCAGAGCCGCAGCTGGCGGCGCGGCTAGAGGATCCCGCTTCGGGGCGCGTGCTGGAGGTGCTCTCCACCGAGCCGGGTGTGCAATTCTATGCCGGCAACTTCCTCGACGGGACGCTTCGGGGAAAGAGCGGTCACGTCTATCGCATGGGCGACGGCATCGCGCTGGAGCCGCAGAAATTCCCCGATACGCCGAACCAGCCGGCGTTCGGATCGGCCCGCGTCGCGCCCGGCAAACCTTACCACCACCGCATGATCTATCGCGTCTCCGTGACGCGCTGACCGGAGTATCTGTCAATGACCGACCGCACCAACCCGCCCAAGCTCCGCAGCCGCGCGTGGTTCGACAATCCCGACAATATCGACATGACCGCACTGTATCTGGAGCGGTATCTGAACTTCGGGCTGAGCCTGGAGGAATTGCGGTCGGGCAAGCCGATCATCGGTATCGCGCAGACCGGCAGCGACCTTTCCCCCTGCAACCGCCACCATCTGGTGCTCGCCGAGCGCGTGCGCGAGGGCATCCGCGAGATGGGCGGCATCGCACTGGAATTCCCGGTGCATCCGATCCAGGAGACGGGCAAGCGGCCGACCGCGGGGCTGGATCGCAACCTCGCCTATCTCGGGCTGGTCGAGGCGCTCTACGGCTACCCGCTCGATGGCGTGGTGCTGACTACGGGGTGCGACAAGACCACGCCGGCGCTGCTGATGGCGGCGGCGACGGTGAACATCCCGGCGATCGCGCTGTCGGTCGGGCCGATGCTGAACGGCTGGTTCAAGGGCCAGCGCACCGGTTCGGGCACGATCGTGTGGAAGGCGCGCGAATTGCTCGCCGCGGGGCAGATCGATGACGAGGGCTTCATCAAACTCGTCGCCTCGTCGGCGCCGTCAACGGGCTATTGCAACACGATGGGTACGGCGACGACGATGAACTCGCTCGCCGAGGCGTTGGGCATGATGCTGCCGGGGTCGGCGGCGATCCCGGCGCCCTATCGCGACCGGCAGGAAGTGGCGTGGCGCACCGGACAGCGCATCGTGGAGATGGTGCGCGAGGATCTGAAGCCCTCGGATATCCTGACGCTGGATGCGTTCCACAACGCGATCATGGTCAACAGCGCGATCGGCGGGTCGACAAATGCGCCGATCCATCTGGCCGCGATCGCGCGGCATGTCGGCGTCGAGCTGCCGCTGAAGGACTGGGAGGATGTCGGGCACAAGATCCCGCTGCTGGTGAACCTGCAGCCGGCGGGCGAGTATCTGGGCGAGGACTATTATCGCGCGGGCGGCGTGCCGGCGGTGGTCGGCCAGCTGATCAGCCAAGGGCTGATCCGCGAGGGCGCGATGACGGTCAACGGGCGCACGATGGGCGACAATTGCCGCGACGTGGCGATCGAGGACGAGGAAGTGATCCGGCCGTTCGCGGCGCCGCTGAAGGAGGAGGCCGGCTTCCTGGTGCTGTCGGGCAATCTGTTCGATGCGGCGGTGATGAAGACCAGCGTGATCTCGGACGAGTTCCGCGAGCGCTATCTGTGCAATCCGGACGATCCCAATGCCTTCGAGGGGCCGGCGGTCGTCTTCGACGGGCCGGAGGATTATCATGCGCGGATCGACGATCCGGCGACGGGGATCACGCCCGAGACCTTGATGTTCATGCGCGGCGCGGGACCGGTGGGGTATCCGGGTGCGGCGGAGGTCGTGAACATGCGGCCGCCGGCTTACCTCATCACCGAGGGCGTGCATGCGCTGCCGTGCATCGGCGATGGACGGCAGTCGGGGACGTCTGGGAGTCCGTCGATCCTGAACGCCTCGCCCGAGGCGGCGGCGATGGGGGGCCTGGCGCTGCTCGAGACGGGGGATCGGGTGCGGATGGACCTCGCCAAGGGTGAGGTGAACGTGCTGGTTTCGGACGCGGAACTGGCGGCGCGGCGCGAGAAGCTGGTGGCGGCCGGGGGGTATCAATACCCGGCTTCGCAGACGCCTTGGCAGGAGATCCAGCGTGCGGTGGTTGGCCAGCTGAATACGGGCGCGATCCTTGAGGGGGCAGAGAAGTATCAGCGCATCGCCCAGACGATGGGGCTGCCGCGGGATAACCACTGATCTGATGTGATCGGAACGCCCCTCCCCCGTTCGTACTGAGCCTGTCGAAGTACGTGCCCAACACGGTTCGCGCGCTTGGGACACGCCCTTCGACAGGCTTAGGGCGAACGGGGCTTAGGTGGTGCAATGAGGGAGAGGACACCGATGACCCAAGGACCGTCACGGCGTGCCGTGATCGCTGCCGCGATGGCGGCCCCTGCCCTCGTCGCCGCGCGGCGCGGCGAGCGGGTGCAGCCGAACTGGCCGTCGCTGGTGCAGCATTATAGCTATCCCGACTGGTTCCGCGACGCGAAGTTCGGGATCTGGTCGCACTGGGGGCCGCAGGCGGTGCCCGAGCAGGGCGATTGGTACGGCCGCTTCCTGTACATGCAGGGCCATCCGATGGCCGACTTCCACCGCAAGACCTACGGTCATCCCACCAAATTCGGGATGAAGGACCTTTTCCCGCTGTGGAAGGCCGACCGATGGGAGCCCGAGGCGCTGATGCAGCGCTTCGTGAAGGCGGGCGCCAAATATTTCGTGTCGCTGGCGACGCATCACGACAATCTCGATTGCTTCGACAGTAGCCACCATGCGTGGAACACGACGCGCATCGGGCCGAAGCGGGATGTGGTCGGCACCTGGGAACGTGCGGCGAGGACAGCGGGGCTGCGCTTCGGCGTCTCCAACCACATCTCGCACGCCTGGCATTGGTATCAGCCGGCCTATGCGTATGATCCGGTCGGCCCGCGCAAGGGCGAGCGCTACGACGCTTATCGGCTAACCGCGGCCGACGGGCGCGGGCAGTGGTGGGACGGGCTCGATCCGCAGGAACTGTACACCGGCCGCCATGCCGTCGCCCCCGACGGGATCGACAGTATCGAGGCGATGAACGCCTGGCACGACAAGCACAACGGTCAGTGGATCGAAACGCCGCCGCCGGGCGACCGCCGCTTCGTGCGCCAATGGCTCTTGCGCCAGCAGGAGCTGATCGAGAAGTACAAACCGGACCTTTGTTACTTCGACAATCACGAACTGCCGTTCGGCCAGACCGGACTGGAAGCGGCGGCGCATTACTACAACAAGTCGATCGACTGGCACGGCAAGATCGACGTGGTGCTGACCGCCAAGCAGCTGAAGCCCTATGCCCGCTTCGGCGTGGTGCAGGATGTCGAGCGCGGCTTTGCCGACAAGTTGTGGGACGAGCCGTGGCAGACCGATACGTGCATCGGCGACTGGTTCTACAACCGCAGCCGCTTCACCGATCGCAGCTACAAGAGCGCCGAGGACGTGGTGCAGCGGCTCGCCGACGTGGTGTCGAAAAATGGCAACCTGCTGCTCTCGGTGCCGCAGCGCGGCGACGGCAGCATCGATGCTGAGGAGGAACGGATCCTCGACGATCTCGCCGGCTGGATGGCGGTGAACGGCGAGGCGATCTTCGGCTCGCGGCCGTGGCGGGTCTATGGCGAGGGCCCGACGCAGCTGACGGCGGGGATGCAGAACGAGGGCGCGTTCACGGGCTTCGACGAACGCGACGTGCGGTTCACGACGAATGGCGGCGCGCTGTACGTGCTGTTCCTGAAGCGGCCGGCGCGGCCGGTGACCATCGCGGCGCTGGCGGGCAAGCGGGTCGCGCGGGCGACGCTGCTGGGCGGCGGGCCGGTGACGGTGGCGCAGCGCGCCGGCGGGCTGGCGGTGACAG